>CADBTE010000317.1 GCA_902797455.1 uncultured Planctomycetota bacterium
AGCGCGGCGGTCGCGAGGGCTTCGGTCACCAGGTTCCAGAACGGGGAGCGAACCTCAGGCATCGTGCAGAAAAGGCCAAGCTTGGCGTTGGCGTCATCGGTCGCCTGAAACTGCTTGCGATAGACGAGGAAGGTCAGGACCGCGCCGACAAACGCGCCGGCGAACTGGGCGGCGACGTACGGGAGAACATCGCCCCAAGGGAACTGACCGGCCAGGGCCAAAGTCACGGTAATCGCCGGATTGAAGTGCGCGCCGCTGGTTCGCGAGAAGAGAAAGACCCCCATTCCGACAGCCAGGGCCCACCCGACGCAGACCATAAGGAAACCGGTACCGTTCCCCTTCGTTTTGCTGAGTGACACATTGGCGCAGACACCGTTGCCGAACAGCAGAAGAAGCGCCGTCCCGGCGAACTCGGCCAGGTACTTGACATCCACGCTCTGGAGCGGACTGGAAAGAAACTCAAAATAATTCATCGTTATCTCCTGGAAAAAACCACGGAAGGGAACAGCCAACACCCCCATTGTATAAACCACAGACCGACGGGTCAAGTTTTTCCCTACCCTTAATACGTTGACCATCCTTCTCATTACACCTAAAATAACATCTCTATGAGAATATCAATTGTATGGTTTAGTTAAACTGTGTGTTTTGCTTAAGAAACCATTAGTCATTACCCGACAATACTCTACGATAATAGTTTCGCCCTTGGGGCGTCGCTCGAAACGTTGAAAGGCGTCGAATGGATGTTTTTAAAAGATTGGACGGTATCCGACACTTAATCGGAAACACACCGCTTCTTCAAATCGACTTCAAATGGCGCGGGAACCCCCGTTCGATCTTCGCCAAAGCCGAATACCTCAACCTGACCGGGTCGCTCAAAGACCGAATGGCCTACCATATTCTGCGCAAGGCCTACGAGAATGGGACGCTCAAACCGGACGCGATGATCGCCGAGGCGACCAGCGGCAATACAGGTATATCCTTCTCGGCGCTGGGACGCCTGATGGGGCATCCGGTCACCATCTTTATGCCCGAGTGGATGTCGGAAGAACGCAAGAGTCTGATCCGTTCCTACGGCGCCGAAATCCGCCTGGTTACCCGTGAGGAGGGAGGGTTTCTCGGGTCGATCCGCCTGACCGAGGAGCTGCAAAAAGAGAATCCCGATGTCTTCCTCCCCCGTCAGTTCGACAACGAAGATAATACCTGGTCGCACTACATTTCGACCGGACCGGAAATCATTGCCCAGCTGGCGAAGATCCAGCGCGGACCGGACGCCTTCATCGCCGGTGTCGGCACCGGCGGCACCGTGATGGGCTGCGGCAGGTTCATCAAAAAGCTCTTTCCCCACGCCAAGATTCACCCGCTGGAGCCATCCAATTCCCCGACGCTCTCGACCGGCTATAAGATCGGTTTCCACCGCATTCAGGGGATCTCCGACGAGTTCATTCCCTCGATTCTCCATCTCGACCAGCTCGACGAGGTCGTCGAGGTCGACGACGGCGACGCCATCCTGATGGCCCAAAAGCTCTCGCGCGAGCTCGGGCTTGGCGTCGGTATTTCGGCCGGAGGCAACTTCATCGGGGCGATGCGCATCCTCAGCAAGATGCCCGAGGAAAAAGCCCGCGAGGCAACGGTCGTTACGGTCTTTGTCGACGACAACAAAAAGTACCTCTCGACCGATTACGCTAAGGAAGAACCGAAGAAGGCAGACTTTTTCGCGCCCGATATCGAGCTTCTTCAGGTCACTGCTGTCAAGGCGTAAGAGACACGCTGAGTGTTTTCTCACCCAGGCGGCGCCGCGCGCCGGACCGCGGCGCCGCATCGAGTTCTTCTTATCCTTCCAGGCATACTCGCGCCCGTTCGATCACCTCAAGACATTTCATGTCCTTGATTTCAAAGCTGCCGGGCTCGTTCACCACGGTCACCGTCACGGTATCCCCGTCGGTCTTTTTGTCGTGGAGCGCCGCTTCGGTGATCTTCTCCCAATCATAGGGGACCGGACAGCCGAGACCGCACTTGTGAAGGACCTTTTTGACCCTCGGCCGCAGCTGCTCACCGCACATGGGAATCATGCCGAGCGCGACACATTCGCCATGATAGATATCCGTCATTTCCAGACTGCTTTCGATCCCGTGGCCGACCGTATGCCCGAAATTGAGGATTCTGCGCAGCCCCGCTTCCCTTTCATCCTGCTCCACGACCGATTTCTTGATCCGCAGCGAGCGGACAATGATCTCGTCCAAATTCACTGTGATATCCTCTTTTTCAAGGAGTTCGAAGAGTTCCCGGTCGCAGGTCAGCGCCATCTTGACCGCTTCGGCCAGGCCGCTGGAGATCTG
>CADBTE010000318.1 GCA_902797455.1 uncultured Planctomycetota bacterium
AGTTCTTCTCGGGCAAGCCATTCTTCCCGGCTTACTTCTGCCTCTTCTGGGTCGTCCTCTTCATTCTCTTCGGGCGCGAGCCGCAGGCGGCCGACGCCAAGAAGGACGACGCCGACATCGTGTCCTAAGCTGATGTTCGACTATCAGCTGATCGATTTTGGAGCCGGTCGGCGGCTGGAGCGATTCGGATCGCTCGTTCTCGACCGGCTCTGCCCATCCGCCCAGTCCCTTCGGCCGATGAGCCGAGCGACTCGGGCGGATCTTCGTTTTATCGATGCCCGATCGGAGAGCGGCGCTTTAGGGAAGCGCGGGTATTGGACGGCGCTCACCCCTCAGGGGAGGGAGATTCTCGGCGGGGAGACCTCCCGGGAAGATTCCCCGCGGGGGCACTGGCAAATTCGCCATACCGAGCCCGATTTCACCCTCGATCTGGCCTGTTCTCCCTTTGGCCATATCGGGGTCTTCCCCGAACAGGAAGAAAACTGGCGCCGGATCGGCCGCTATGTCCGCCGCGCGCTGCCGCTGCTCGCACGCCCTCCCAAGGTTCTGAATCTGTTCGCCTATACCGGTGCCAGCTCCCTGGCGGCGGCTTCGGCCGGCGCCGAAGTGACTCACCTCGACGCCGCGCGGAACATCGTCGATCGGGCCCGCCTGAACGCCTCGCTCTCTTCGGTTCAGGACCGTATCCGGTTCATTGCCGATGACGCGATGAAATTCGTCAGGCGCCAGGCCCGCCGGGGAAGCCGCTACGACGCCCTTATCCTCGATCCTCCAAGTTACGGCCACGGCGCTCGCGGCGAGGTCTGGCGCCTGTCGCGCGATTTGCCGAGGCTCTTGGGCGAGCTGTCGGCCCTGCTCGACACGACCGCTGCGATGGTTCTTCTGACCTGCCATACGCCCAGTGCCGACGCGCGGACGCTGGCGGCTATGATTCGCGAGAAGTTCCCGATGTGTGGTGGCGGGGCGTTTCGGATCGAAACGGGGACGATGACCCTTCGCGCCGCCGGCGCCAAAGTGCTGGAAAGCGGTTTTTTCGCGGTGTTGGAATCGGCCGTGAACCGACGGGGGGGCTAACGGTTATCCCCCCGGTTTTCCTCGGCCTTTTTCTCTTTGAGTTTCTCTAAAACACGGACCTCCCGCACGGCTTCGTCGAAGAGTCTCTGGGCTTCGCACAGACGGGTTTGAATTTCGGTCAGTTCTTCTTCTTTTCGCCGGCGGTCACGCAAAAGACGATCTTGGGTTTGACTGAAAAGAACCAGTTGATTCGCGTCGATGGACGCGGCGTTTTGCGCCTTTCGCCAGCGCAGGCAATGCTCGCGCATCAGTTCGTCGAAGCGGCGCAGCTGATCGAGACAAGCCAGGTGCTCCTCCTCGATGAGCGAAAGAGTCTGCCGCTTCAAGTCGCGCTGGTGTTCCCGAATTTTCAAAATCCGGTCAAGGCGAAACGGTTTCAAAGTCACTTTCATCCGCCTTTGTCTGTATCGCTAATACCACAGTTTCAGGCGAAATACCGCCGAGGTTTTGGGGGAGATACTCTCATCAAAGGGGGTATCCAAGCCTTCGATGGTCAGTTTTCGGCCAAGTACCAGCCCCCCCTCCAGCGCCCAGTTTATCTCATGGTGATGGATTCGCTCCATCCCGAAGAGAATCCGCCAGTCGTGATAGTTCATCTTGTAATCTCGGTACTCCCCCCTTTGGGGATCGCTTCGAAAGACCCATCGGCCGCCGTCGAGCTCGCCGGAGATATACCCCCAGTAGGAGGAATCGATCTTGCTCGATAAGGTACTGAAGCGTTTGGCGATCTTGGGGCGGGGAAAGTACAGATCCGCCTTAAGGTCCTCGTTGGGGCGCAGCTGCAGACCGGCGACGGGGAGAATCTCTACGCCTGAAAGACCGGTATACATCGCTCCGAAAATCAGCCGCCGGGTATTGTCCAGCTCAACTTCGGCCGAAACTTCACCGGTCAGCCGCAGCGCTTTAGAGCCGTCCGCGGAAAAATCGCTGTTCCAACTCATCCCGAACCCGAGGTTGAGGAGGAGATCCTCATTAAAGGATCCCAGATAACGGAAATCCCCCCCGGCGCTGTAGAGGTTCACGCTCTCCCCTAAAATCGAAATGTTCTCGCGCGGGAAATTAAACCCCGTCCAGCCAAACCTCGGACAGACCAGAAACGGGTGATCGGTATTGGGGAGGGGAAAAAGGAGGGTCAGCGAGGCATCGGCGGTCGTTTGGCCGCTTCTTTCGGCACCCGTATTGGGGATATACCCTATCGAGCCGCTGGCGCCTTGAAAAAAACTCTCCCGCGCATCAGTCGGCTCACTGAGAATTGAGCCGATCGCCGGTTCGCTCCATTGACGTATCCCCGGCGGGCCATACTCGGCATCGGCGTTGAAACCGTAGAGATGATAGCCGCCGCCGTAACCGGCTGTTCCGTTGAGGGGGTCGTCGTAACTTCCCGGGGCTGTCGTTTGGGAGAATAACCGTGTCTTTCCCGGGAGGGAAGGGGGCACGGATAGGTCGGCGGAGGAGATTTCATCCGCGGCTGAAGAGGGGTTGGATGGGTTCTGCCCGTCGACGGCCGGCGGGATCGGGAGTACTTTCTTCGGGTTGGAGTATCCCGTGATTCCGCTTTCCGACCGCTTGTTGTACAAGGTCGTTCCGTCGTAGGAGAAAAACCTTTGCTGTGCCCCGGCTTGCCCAACACACAGCGACAGCAGCAGCCACAGCAGACCGACATAAACCGAAGCGAGTTTCGGTCCTTTTCCTGGCACGGCCGCGGCTGCCTTAACGGTTTTCATGGGAACGACAGACTTAGTGTTAATACATAATACCGGCTTTAAGATAGACGGTACTGTTCGGACTCAATATCTTCCCCTGGTATCGGGTATAGACCTGACGAGCGAAGGCCCCTCCGACCTCAAATGAGCCCGCCAGCCCGCAGGCCGTCGAGAAAGTCACGCCGCCGCCGACACGGTAGTCGTTGTAGTCGACTTTCTGACTGATTTCGTCTTCGGACATATACCAGCTGCCTCCGCCGATATCCCCTTGAATGTACGCCCACCAGTCGGTATCGTTGACCTTTTTGAGGAAATGGGAGAATTTCGGGTTCGGGAACACGAAGTACCAGAGGTTGACGTCGTTCGGCTGCCAGACAATCCCCGCGGAGGGGAGAAGCTTGAATCTATTTCGGTTGTAGTAGACCACGCCGCCGACGGCTTGGATATACTCGTTGATCCGAAGCGTTCCCAGGCCGCGTCCGCGGATAAAGATGCTGTCGCGATAGATTTTGCACGAAGAGTTGGCCAAGCCGACCTGAACCCAGATATCCCCGCCGAAGTCCTTGGTGAATTGGGGCCGGACACCGACACCCAGGGCGACCTCAAAGGTCTTCGATGGCATCACGTCTTTGGTCGGATTGTGCCACAGCTGCATCCTCGCGCTGGGGGCCAGGTACCAGTAACCGGAGACGGAGTTATCGTTGGCGTGCGGAATGAGACTGCACGGGAGCGCGAATCGGCCGGCGATATCGAATTCATGGATCCCCAGCCCGGAATCGGAGCTTCCGCGGGGAACAAAGGTGTAGTTGGCCGAAAAGGAGTCCCAGAATCGCTTCATCGTCCCGACCGGCTCGTTGAGGAAGGTCTGTCCGGGAGGCGCGGGGCTGGTGGGGGAGGGCTGGAGAATGGCGGTATTGACGTCGGTCAGCGGCGGGGCGATGGAGGATCCCGAGATCATCGAGTTCCCCGTGGAGCTGTTTGAGGTGATCGACGTGGAGGACGCGGTGGAACCTAACGACGGCTGCTGCGAGGCGGTACCGGTCTGGGCAATGAACGTAGGGGTCGTGTAGGCGCTGTAGCCGCTTTGCGCCACGGGCATATTCGTCGTGTTGATCGTGGCGGTGCTCAGCGGGGGGGCAATCTGCGAGGGATTGTTGTATTGCTGCTGTATGGTTCCCCAATAGTCACTGGACTGCCCGCGGATGAGGAATTCTTCGCCGGCCAGCTGACTGTAGAGCCCACCTCTTCGCGGGTGGAACAGCGCCGCGAACAAAGACGGTTCAACATCGATATAGTCAGCGTCAATATACCGGGGATCGATGGAGTCGGGGCTGACGCACAGGGCGTCTTGACCAATATCCGTCTCTTGGCCGAATGAGTCAAACAGACCGAGGCGGCTCCACATCCCCACCGTTCCGAAGGCATGGGCGTATTCCACCCCAAAACAGACCGCCAGCAGCGCGAACAGCAGCCGAAACCACGCAGCGGCACAGCGGGATCCGCGCCTGGCAGATTGTCGTTGGGATAGGGCTTTTCGGTTCATTCGGGGCTTTCCATACTTTCCACGCGTCCGGATGGGAGCGAAACAGACCCGGCGCGATTATCAGCGGGGTGATAACATATTTATATTGGGCCTGTCAAGAGAACATTTTTGTTGACCGGGGAAGAAAGAAACTTTGATTTTCTCCGAGAATTGTGTATATTGGGGCACTGAGGACGGTGGTCTTCGCGCGGTGATCTTGGGAATAACCGCCCACGGTGAGGTTTTACGTTTCGGAGAATTGATTTTTTATGCTGACGTTGCGTCCTTTTCGTAATACTGACAGTCGGATCGTCTCCGAGCTTTGGCAGCGTAAATCCCAGGAGCTTCCCGGGTTTTTTACCCCGATGTCCGCGGATATGTTTGAACAGCATATCCTTGATAACGTCCTCTTCGACCGGGAAGGGTTCCTTTTGCTCTTTGAAGATGATCTTCCCGTCGGTTTTATTCACGCTTCCTTCCCTCCGAATGAAGATTGGGATGATCGACGGTTCGATATAGGGATTCTTTATCCCCCGGTGGTTCCCGTATTCCCCCGACTCCAAGAAGCGCTGGATCTTTTGGTTACCGCGGCGGAGCGGTATCTCCTCTCGCGGGGAGCCGCCAGATGGTTTGTCGGAGGTATGGCAAACGCCTCCCCCTTTTACAACGGTCTATACGGACCATGTTCCGCCGAGGGGGTGCTCCAGCGCGACAAAGCCGTGGTGGAGCTGTTTCGCCGCCGAGGTTACAAGGAGTGTCTTTCCTCCGGCCTTTACCGGATCTGGTTGGATCATTACCTCAGTCCTGTAAAGCCCCGGATTCGCGAAGTCCAGCGGAAATTCTTGTTCCAGCGGATGTCGCACTGGACTCCCGTTAACTGGTGGGACGCCAACTGCGGAAGGAAATTCAACGTGATTGAGTGGAATGTCTTTGATCGGCAAACCGGAGCGGTGGCGGGACGGCCGATCGCCGGGGCTGTCATTCACCGGATGTCGACCGATATCAATGACAGCGATCTGAACGCGGTCCCCTTGACTCTCTCCTTCATTGGGGTCGACAATTCATACTTGCGTCAGGGAATCGGAACGTTCCTCTTTATGCGCTTAAGTGATGATTGCCTCGCCAGAGAGGTTCTTCCGATCGAGATTCATTCCCTTGTCTCCGAAGACAATCAGCGCCTGAGTAATTTTTTGCTGAAACAGGGGTTTAAGGAAGTGAGCGAAAATCGCCTTCTCTCCTTCTTGAAGGAGGTTTGATGACCCTTCTTCCCGATGGTCCTGTCTTACCTTTGCTGCCGACCCCGATCCGTTCTTTCGTTCATTTCTCAATCATTGATTCGACCAACGATTGGGGGGGACGCTATCTTCGGCTCTTCCATCCCCCCGGGGAAAGAGGCCGTTCAAACGGCCGTTTCCCCCTGCTGGTTTTGGCCGATGCCCAGTCTGCCGCGCGGGGGCGCTTTGAGCACCGATGGTGGTCCCCCGCAGGGGGGCTGGCGTTTTCGCTTTTGGCCCGGTGGCGGGACTTCGGGCTGGCGCGGGACGAATCACCCGAACTTTCTTCACGTGTGGCTCACGCGGTTTTGTCCGTGATCCAGTCGGTGCTGGATTCTTCGGGGGTGGAGACCACCGCCGTGATCCAGCAGCCGAACGATATCATGGTGGGGGGGAGGAAAATCTCGGGGATTTTGATCGAATCCCCCTCACCCCAATACGTGGTGATCGGGATCGGTGTCAACGTCAATAACCGTTCCTCCGATTACAAGGCACCGGACAACAACCCCCGAGGCTACGTTCCTGTCAGTTTGTTTGACTTGACCGGGAAGTCCTGGAGCTGCTGCGAACTGATGGGGAAGATCGTTCGGGAACTGTTCCGCGTCGGATGATTTTCGATGGCCGAGGAAAACACTTGAAAAAAAAGGGGGGACGGATAAAATATATTCGTGAGGGAGTATTGGGCTCCTCGGGGAACGGATCGTTCAAACAACGAAATCATATTACACTGCAGTCGCTTCCGCGCGTTTTCCGCGCTGAAGAAACGTTAAAGGGATATTTATGGACATTTCGGCTCTTTGTCCGACCGCGGATGGTTTTCTTTTCGCCGCTCTTCCTAACTGGCTGCGCGCCGCCTCAAAGATCGACTACGCCGCCGTGGGGGTCCTGATCGGGTTTGTGGTCCTGGTCTATCTCTTCCGCACCATATTTTCCAAGGTGGGCGCCATCGCCTGGGTCACGGCTAAAGAGACTCTCCTTCAGCCGCTGTTCCTTATCCTTTCCCTGGCGGGGATATTTGGCCTGTTCATCTTCCTCTTCCTGCCCTATCACACTTTGGGGGAGGACATCAAAATTGTCGTGTCGCAGGGATTGACCCTCATCAAGCTCCTGGCTGTTTTTCTGGCCATCTGGACCGCCAGCACCTCGATCGCCGATGAAATCGACGGAAAGACCGCGCTGATGATTCTCGCCAAACCGGTCGGGCGGACTCGGTTCGTTCTTGGGAAATATTTCGGCGTGATGATCGCCGTAACGTTTCTCTTCCTGATCCTGGGGATTTTTTTCGTCAACTCGGTCTCTTACAAGCTGGTCTACGAGGCGATTGAAAGCGGCAAAGAGATGCCGACGCAGGCCGAATGTTACAACTATGTCGTCGGGATTCTCCCCGGATTGGTCCTCGCTTTCTTCGAGACGATCGTCTTAACGGCGATTTCCGTGGCGATCTCTACCCGGCTGCCGCTGCTCCCCAACCTGACGATCTGCCTGGCGATCTACGCGCTGGGGCATATCGTCCCGCTGATCGTCGCTTCCAGCGCGGCGCAGATGCCGTTGGTCGGTTTCTTTGCGAACTTGGTTTGCGCGTTCCTTCCGGTGCTGGATCACTTCAACCTGGAGACGGCGGTGGCGATGGATAAGGCGGTTCCCCTTTCCTATGTCGCGTATTCGGGGGCTTATTCCCTCCTGTTCGCCCTGGTTGCCCTGATTTTGTCCCTTCTTCTGTTTGAGGATCGCGACCTGGCCTAATCTCGCTTTCAGGCGAATTCTCCAGCCAGGTCAGAGGTTTTTAAGCGAAGAACTTTGCCAGTGAGGAGTGTCCCTTGTTCATCGGTCCGGTTTTTACGCGTGAAGTCACCATCGCGCCTCGGCGTGACCGCACCTTTGTCGCCCGAGCTGTCTACGGTGGTCTCCTCCTTTTGTTGATCAGCACCGCGTGGCTGGTGATGGCCGGAACGCAGCTGATCACCGATACCGGAGATTTTTCCCGATTCGGAATGAATCTCTTTCGGCTGATCACTCCCTTCCAGCTGGTTTTGATGCTTTTTTTCTCGGCCGTTCTCTCGGCCGGGGCGGTAGCTCAGGAAAAAGACCGCAAGACTCTTCTGCTCCTGTTGCTGACCCGCCTGTCGAACAGTGAATTGGTTCTCGGCAAGCTCTTGGCCAGTATACTTGAGGTGCTGCTGTTTCTGGCGATCTCGGTCCCGATTTTTTTGATGATGGCCCTGTTAGGCGGGATCTCCTACCCCCAGATCATCAAGGGGCTGCTGGTGACTCTTTTTGGGATGCTCGCCTGCGGCAGTGTCGGGAGCTGCGTCGCCCTTTGGCGTGAGAAGACCTTTCAGGCGGTCTCCGCGACGGTTCTGATCCTTGTCCTTTGGCTCGGTTTCTGGCAGGTGACCGGTTACGGGGTCTTTGGCTCCAGGTGGTTTGGCTATTCCACGCGGGCCATCGCCGAGGCGATGAGTCCCTGGCTGGGGATCTTCGCGGCGATGAAACCGGTGGTCGTCTCCAGCGGTGCCTCCCTCTTTGCCCAGATTTACCCCTCTATCGCGGCGCTGTCGGTGATTACCCTTCTGGTCAACCTTCTGGCGATCGCGTTTGTGCGTGTCTGGAACCCCTCGCGAGAGGTCCGTATCGGAGCCGCTCCCGAGGAAGATACCTGGCGCAAAGAGGCCGTCGAGGCCCGCCTGGCGCGGGAAGCGCAGCAGCGCCGAAGCGCCGCTACCGGCATCGCGGCCGTTTCGAATCCTTACGAGGATCTCACCCATAACCTCTTCGCGCAAGAGGCCGAACATCCCGATAAGGTTTCTTCCGACGATCAAGAGCTGATCGATCCGGAGACCGGCAAGATGCTGATGGACCCGAAGATTTCCGCCGCTCCGGGAAAGGTTCGTCCGGTTTGGGACAACCCGATCATTTGGCGTGAAATCCGAACGAAGGCGTATGGACGTCGAGCGCTGATTATCCGCGGCGTCTATTTTCTGCTGTTCGTGATGAGCGCCTTGGCTCTTCACGGCCTGTTCGCCGTCAACGCGTCGCCGACGATCTCTCAAATCGCCGGACCGCTGCTTCCTATGCTGGTTCTTTCGATGATCCTGGTCAACGCGCAGGCGGTGACGTCGCTTACCAGCGAACGGGACGGGGGGACCTTCACTCTCTTGCTGGTGAGTGATATTTCCCCGAAAGAGTTTGTCTGGGGGAAGCTTGGCGGAACCTTCTACAACATGAAAGAGATCATCATTCTCCCCCTGCTGCTTTGCGGGTATGTCTGGTATCTTGGGGCGATCTCGGCCCTTAACGCGCTGTTTCTCTTTGTCGGTCTGGCTATCCTTTACTTCTTTGTGGCGGTGGTCGGGGTCCACATCGGCATGCAGTACACAAACACCCGCAGCGCGGTCGCGACCAGCTTGGGGGTTGTCTTTTTCCTCTTCATCGGGATCGCGACCTGTATCTGGATCATGCTCGCTTTCTCCGGATCGTTCGAGTCGCAGCTGCAGCCGTTCCTCGCCTTCATGATCGGCGGCGGCGTGGGGCTTTACATCGCCCTGGGGCTTCGCAACCCCTCCAGCGCTATCGCGCTGGCTTCGTTCATCGCTCCCCCGGCGACTTTCTACGCGATCACCAGTTTCCTGCTGGGGCAGTTCCATTGGGTCTTCTTCTCGATCGCCGGCGCTTACGCCTTCGCGACAATCGCGATGTTGATTCCGGCGATTGACGAATTTGATGTGGCCACCGGAAGGACCACGGCGGACTGACGGGCGGCGCCGTTGTTCCGCGGCGATCCATCGGGGCGAAGCCCCAAAAGAATCTTCCCTTTTTCGCGGGGGAGTGGTTTTTCGCTCGGCATTGTGTTATACTTCCCCTATCTGGCGTTGCGTTCCGCGCGTACCGTCAACGTGTTTTGGGTATTAAGATTGTAAGAAAGGTTCAGCAATGAAGAAGATGATGGTTCTTTTCGCCCTCTTCGCCGTCGCCGCGATCGGCGCGCGTGCCGAAGATGAGGCAGGTCAGTTCGTCGGAGGTGACTATAAGTCGGGTATTCCATGGAAGACCCCCGCGGTGGTGACTCCCGGTGACAAGCCCTGTGATCCTCCGTCTGACGCGATTGTTCTGTTTGACGGTACCAATATGGATGCCTGGGAAGGCGGAAACTGGAACGTCGCCGACGGCGTGATGACCGTTGAGCCGAGTTCCGGCTCGATCAGGACCAAGCAAAAGTTCGGAAGTGTCCAGCTGCATGTTGAGTTCGCCACCCCGCCGGTCAATAAGGACGAAAACGGTAATCCTGTCGATTTCGGTCAGGCCCGCGGCAACAGCGGTATCTTCCTGATGAATCACTACGAGGTCCAGGTTCTCGACAGCTTCGGCAACGAGACCTATCCCGACGGTCAGTGCGGCAGTATCTACAAGCAGGTTCCTCCGCAGG
Organism: uncultured Planctomycetota bacterium; assembly: GCA_902797455.1. GTDB lineage: Bacteria > Planctomycetota > Planctomycetia > Pirellulales > Thermoguttaceae > RUG695. The sequence goes on from CADBTE010000318.1 coordinate 9,997, forward strand.
TGAATGTCTGCAAGGCCCCGGGCCAGTGGCAGAGTTACGATATCATCTTTACCCGCCCGATTCTTCGGATCGAGGGTGACGAGGTGGTCGAAGTGATTCGCCCGGCCTATATCACCGTCTTCCAGAACGGTGTCCTGGTGGTCAATCACTGGGCGATCCAGGGCGAGACCTACTTCCACCGGACCCCCAACTACATCCCGATTGAAGACAAAGAGCCGATTCAGCTTCAAGATCACCACAACCGGATGCAGTTCCGCAATATCTGGGTTCGTGAGATTCCCGACAGCAACGTCATTCCGGCGCAAGACAAGATTCAGCACTATGAATGAGTATCTTAAGGGTATCGTCCTTTTCGCTTTCCTGACGCTGGCTTCAGCCGCTGTCGTGGCTCAAAGCACTCAGACGACATCGGTTCCGACCGATTTGGACGGGCTTCATACGACGGTGAAGATCTTTTTTGAGACCATCTCCGACGAGACCGCCGGTCCGCAAAAGGGGCTCGAGGAGCTTCTGAAAAACAGTCCGATCACACGTGAGGACCGTGAAAAGACGATTCTTGCCCTTTCGAACAACATTCGGGAGATCACCCGCCGTTTTGGTCCCTGTCTTTCGTTTGAATCGATCGGGGCCAAGATGATCGGGCGTGATTTAATCGTTCTGCGGTACCTCTATAAATGCCGAGATTATCCGGTTGTCTGGTATTTTACCTTTTACCGGTCGGGTGGGGATACCGATACAGAATCAGGTTCGGGAGGTGTATGGACACTGATCCATTTCTACTACGACTCGAACCTGAATATCCAAAACTGGGAGAATTTCTAAAGACGTTCTCCCCCGCGCGAGTTTCCGTCATATTGCTGTAATGGTGTTTGACGGCGGTCAATTTTGAAGCAACGTTTTTAACCTAAGGAGATTATCTCTATGGCAGCTATCATCAATCAGGATGAGTGTGTTGGTTGCGGCGCCTGCGCCGATGCCTGCCCTTGCGGCGCGATCACGGTCGACGACGGAAAGGCGAAGGTCAACGGGGAAGAGTGCGCCGGCTGTGGTGCCTGCGTCGACGCCTGCCCGATGAGCCTGATCACCATCGAATGATCGCTCATTCCCGCGAAAGACAATCCGCTGGCTGATTCGCCAGAGCTGTAGCGAAAACCGGCCCTTAACGGGCCGGTTTTTTTGGGGCCCCTGTTTATTTTGACCAATGGGCGACGAAGTAAAAGGAGCCGGTGGCGCACAGAAGCTCCTCACTTGTGCCGCAGCGAAGCCGCTCTTGGACGATTGATTCGAGCTTCTCCGGTTCGGTAATCACACTGATGGAAGGTTTCTTTTTGAGGGCCGGCACGATTTTTCCGGCGGCAGCCGCCAGTTTTTCGGCGCTCATCGCCCTGGGGCCGATGTAAGTGGTGAGAAATACCCGGTCGAATAAAGGGAGGAGCTCTTCGAGCATTCCCCCCGCGTCTTTCCCTTCGGATATCGCGAAAAACAAGGTTCGCTTCGCTTTTGGGGCAAATTCCGCCAGCGCGTCGGCCAAGGCCGCGGCGCTTTGCCGATTGTGGGCCCCATCAATAACGAAGAAGGGATCGGTATGGACGATTTCGAATCGGGCCGGCAGCGTGGTGGTTTCGATCGCGGCGAGGGCCCGTTTTTTATCGAGGCGGAGACGTCCCCTCCGGTCGAGGCAATCGAGCGTGGTCAAGGCAATCCGCGCGTTGGTCCTTTGATGGCGGCCGGGCATCGCCAGGACGGGAATTTCGAACGAAGGGGTATGGTCGGTCACTTCCAGCAAAGGGGCGTCTTTTTCGTGGGCGATGCGGCGGATGACCTCTTCGGCGGCGATGATCTTTTCACCGGTACGGATCGTCTCCCGGAACGCTCCATGGCGGGAGGATTCTCTGCCGGCGTCTTCCGGAATTTCGGCCGGCACGCCCGAGACGACGGGGACCTTCGGCTTGATGATCCCCCCCTTTTCGAAGGCGATGTCCTCGAGGGCACAGCCGAGCAGTTCACAGTGATCGTAGCCGATGGAGGTGATGACGGTTATCTCGGGCCGGCAGATATTGGTGGCGTCAAAGCGCCCTCCCAAGCCTGTTTCGAGGACAGCCCACTGGACGTCGGCCTTTTGAAAAATCAGGAAAGCGCTGAGGGTGGCCAGCTCGAAGAAAGTCCAATCTTCGGGGCGAAAGGATGGTGTCAGCCGCTCTTCGAGGATGCCTTTCATCCGAAAAACCGCGTCCGCGAGCTGTTCCTCCGCGCAGGGGGCCCCATCGATCGCGAAACGCTCGGTGATTTTGTGGATATGGGGAGATGTGTAGAGTCCCGTCCGATATCCCGAGGCGTTCAGCGCTGTGCGCAGCATAGCCGCGACGCTCCCTTTTCCCTTTGTTCCGGCCAGGTGGATAACGCGCATCGAACGATCCGGGTTTCCCAACGCTTCCAGCGCCGCCCTCAGACGCTCCAGCGACCGGGCCATTTGGTCGTAGGGGATGAGCTTGAACGACTCGTAATTGGTTCGTCGAGTCAGGAAGTCGAATGCCTCGCGCACTCGGCCGCGGGGGAAAACGGGGACATCGGAAGAATTGTCTTGGCTATTCATCGCTTGTTTCTTTAAGTGGCTCCTCTTTTCTCTCATCGGTCCGGTTTTTGTATGATAGCAAGTTGTTGGCTTCTCTCCAGGCTGGGGGAGAGAAAACAGCGAAAAAAACAAGTCTCTCGGGACAAGAATAGTAGACAAAAACTCTGGTTTCTGCAATAATAAAGGTGGCTGTGGTGCCGTCATGTTGTCCTGCTGCCTTTTCCCTAAGGCAGCGGGAGCGGGGCCTGCGGTCTCCGTGGAATTGACAGATCCCTTTCCAAGTGATGATTGTGAGACATACTTCTATGACATCAGAATCTAAAGCTCCGGAGTCAACAGTAGTTGTTCAAACAAAGAACCTGACCAAAATCTACCGCGATTTTTGGGGCCGGCAAAAGGTTCGTGCCCTCAAGGCGCTGGACTTGGATATCCGCAAGGGCGAGGTCTTCGGCCTTCTCGGTCCGAACGGTTCCGGAAAGACCACGACGATCAAGCTCCTTCTCGGTTTGCTTTTCCCGACCAGCGGTTCGGTGACGATTCTTGGCAGTCCGGCCGGTGACGTGACTAAAAACGAGCGGATCGGTTATCTCCCCGAAGAGTCCTACCTCTATCGGTTCCTCAACGCCGAAGAGACCCTCGATTTCTATGGACGTCTTTTTCCCATGTCGGCCGCCGTTCGCCGCCAGAGAGTTTCCCAGCTGATCAGTATGGTCGGGCTGGAATCGGCCCGAAAGCGTCAGCTTCGTGAGTATTCCAAGGGGATGACCCGCCGTATCGGTCTGGCGCAGGCGCTCATCAATGACCCCGATCTGATTCTTCTCGATGAACCGACCAGCGGCTTGGATCCGATCGGTACCCGTAATATGAAAGACCTCATTCTTGAGCTCAAGGCCCAGGGGAAGACGGTGATTATGTCGAGTCACCTTTTGGCCGATGTTCAGGACGTCTGTGACCGGATTGGTATTCTCTATCAAGGTGAACTCAAAGAGCTCGGTCGAGTAGAGGATCTTCTGAAAATCAACGCCGAAACAGAGATTCGCGCCGAAGGGCTGTCGGAAGAGGCCAAAGAAAAGATCCGGAAGATCATTGCCGAAGATAACAGCCAGCTGCTCTACTGCGACCACCCGACCTCCTCGCTGGAAGATCTCTTCCTCAATATCATTTCCGAAAGTGAAGCGCGTCCCGGCAAGCGGGTGCGTGGAGGAGGTACTGACTGATGGTCATAGAACATCCCGTATTGCCGTTCCTCCAGTGGCTTCCCATAGCCGCCGGAATCTGGGTGGGCGCTTTGGCCGTGCTCATCATCGTCTCGATGTTGGTCGGTTTTGGTTTTATCATCCTTCGAAATGGTCCGTCCGGGGTATTTTCTCGTTTTTGGACCGGCCTGAAGAATGGTTTGGCCGATATGTTCCAGATGTCGTGGCAGCGCGTTTGGGCCATCGCGCGGCTGGTCATGAAAGAATCGATCCGTAAGAAAGTCATCGTCGTGTGCGCTGTCTTTCTGGTGATTCTGATGTTCGCCGGCTGGTTCCTCGATCCCGAGAGTACCGACCCGGCGCGTCTGTATCTGAGCTTCGTCCTTTCGACGACATCCTACCTCGTTTTGCTGCTGGCCCTGTTCCTCAGCGCGCTGTCGCTCCCGGCGGACTTTAAGAACAAGACGATCTTCACCATTGTCACCAAGCCGGTTCGTCCCAGCGAAATCGTCCTGGGCCGTATATTGGGTCTGACGATCATCGGGTCGGGGATCCTGGTGATCATGGCGATCGCCAGTTATTTCTTTGTTTCGTTCAGTTTGAGTCACACCCACGTGGTGATCCAGAACGAAGATATTTTTCCCGTCGCCTCCGGTGGAAATACCTCGTCGAACGCCGTGATCGCCGCCGGAGAGACCCGTTTGGCCAACGGTCATAAGCACAAGATCGAAGAGTACGCCGACGGTTCGTTCTTTGTTCAAGAGGTGAACAATCACACGCACAACATCGTCCGCAGCGGTGACGCCGATGATCCCAAATATACGGTTAGCAATGAGCATGGGACAATTCAGGCGAAGGTTCCTCTCTATGGATCGATCCGCTTCCGGGACGCCATTGAG
>CADBTE010000319.1 GCA_902797455.1 uncultured Planctomycetota bacterium
CGTCGAAGGTATAGCAGACCTTGCGGGGAAGCTCCGCCACCGCCCGGCGGAAGTTCCCCGGACAGCAGAAGCCGTCTCTTTCGTAATAGTGTCTCGGCCCCGAAAAGGGGGTGAAATAGCGCAGCTGTCTCCCGTCGGGAGACTGCGCGGCGAACAGGGCGTTGTAGATCGTCCGCTCCATCACGTCGCCGACGCGCAGATCGCCGTCGATGCGCATAAGCGAGTCGAACAGACGCAGAAGGTAGGCGGTGACGCACGACTCCTCGGCCGCGCCGCTGCCGACCTGATCGCGGGTGAACTGCTCGGCGTTGGACGCCGAACCGGTCACAAACATCGCGCCGGAGACTTTTTCGAGCAGGGCGGCGTACATCCAGCGCGCCTTGATCAGGCGCCGCTGTTCGCCGGTAAGACGGTACACCTCGGTTTCGGGATACATGTGCGAGAGCATCACGTAGAGGTGGAAACGGCGCGAGTCGATATGACACAGCCATTCGTCGGCCGGTTCGTAGTACCAGTGCGGCTCATACTGAAGATGCTCGGCGAAGTCGAGATATTTCTCCTCGCCCGTGACACGGTACAGTTCCTCCGCCGCCTCGGCCACCCCGGCGATCGAGATCGGTGAGGGAATATAGTAAACCCCCGCGTCATTTTTCGGGAAGGTCTTCATGATAAAGTCCATCATCACGCGCGCGGCGGCAAGCGACTGTTCCTCGCCGGTGACGCGGTAGTGACGAACGCAGGCCAGGGTGAAATATTCCTGCTCGTGCAAAATCCAGTTGACGAAATTCTGCTTATCCCCCGGCTCGCGATTCCAAAAGCCGATGTACCCGTCCTCGTCGCGCGTCGCCAGGATGCCGTCAAGCAGCTGCTTGGTGCGCGCCTGGACCGCGCCGTCCTTGGTGTAGGCCCCCAGCAGACTCCCGGCGTCGATCACCTTCCCGACACCGTAGTAGACCGAGGTATTCTCGGGCCGGGGCGTGCGCTGGCGAAAATAACGCAGCCAATCGTTTTCGAAGTCCAGCGCCATGTAGTTGTGATAGGTCAGATCCATGATCCGCCGGTCGATTTCCCCTCCAAGCTCCTCATGATCGAGCGGGACCGACACGAACTTATCGGGAACCGCGGGCGGCACCACGTCGCGCGTATCGGCCGCTTTGGGCACGGCCGCGGTAAACGAAAGGAAACAGATCAGCGCCAGCGGCGCCAGAATCGCGGAGAACACAAAGCGGCTTTTCATCGGGGACCTTTCGTGACTGGAGGAACACCGGCCGCTTTGAGGATCCGGCCGATACCACTCGATTATAAGCGCCCGGAAGTGAAAAATCAAACTCATTAAATTTTCCGCTTATTGTGGTACAATGACGTTTTGCGTCTTGCCCGGCGCCAAATCGCCCCTTCCCCAAAAAGAGAAAAGACCTCCCTTTATGCTGAAGTTCGTCGGTTTCTGGTTTCGCGTCCCGATGTCGGTCCGCCTTCTCGGCGGCTTTCTCCTCGGTACGTTCGCCGGTCTGGCCGGAAACATTTACGCGCGGGAACAGACCCTTCGAGCCGCCGAAACGCTGGAACCGTTCGGTACCATTATGATCGCGATGCTCAAGATGGTTGTCGTCCCGATCATCTTCTTCTCGCTGATCGCCGGGGCCGCCGCGCTTCCGCTCAAGAAATCGGGAAGAGTGGGCACGATCGTTGTTCTCTGGTACTTAGTCACCTCGATTTTCGCCGCGGTGTTCGGCATCACCATGGCGATGCTGGTCAACCCGACGATCAGCGTCGAGTCGATGGACATAAAAAACCCGGCTCCCATGACCGGCGGGGCGGTCCCTTCCCTGGCCAGGTTTTTGGAGGGACTCTTCTGCAACCCGTTCGAGGCACCCTCCTCGGGAAACTTCCTGGCGATCGTGATTTTCGCCGTGATCTTCGGGCTCGCCGCGCGGGTCCTGCTCGATTCCGAGAAGAGCGCGGAAAAAACCGCCAAAGCGATCGAGACCTTCCTGAGCTGTGTCCACGCCTGCGGATCGGTTACCTTTAAGCTCATCGACTGGATCATGGAATACTTCCCGTTCGGGATATTTATTCTGACGTTTGTCAACTTCGCGCGCAGCGGCGCGATCCTGTTCGAGCCGTACTTGAACGTGATCCTCTCGGTCACCATCGGCCTTTTGGCGATGATTTTCCTGATCTACCCGCTGCTGCTGTTTTGCGTCTGCCGCGAGAACCCCTACCGCGTCCTGGCGAAATTCCGCGAACCGATGTTCACGGCATTCACCACCCGATCGAGTTTCGCGACCCTCCCGGTTTCGATCAAGACGCTCAACAAGATCGGCGTCTCGCCGGTGCTCACCAGTTTTTCGCTCCCCTTGGGCTGTACCGTCAATATGGACGGCGCATGCGTGCTTCTTCCCGCCTACGCGATTCTCGCGGCCAACGCCTTCGACATCACCATCACGGCGGCGAACCTGGCGATCATTCTGGTGACCGTCCTGTTCGCCTCGATCGGCGCCGGCGGCATCCCGAACGGCTCCCTGTTTCTGTTGTTTATCATTCTCAAAAACATCGGCCTTCATGATGATCAGGTCTCTTTCGTCGTCGCGCTGGCGTTCGGCATCGACCCGCTCATCGATATGGTTCGAACCACCTGCAACTGCACCGGCGACATGGTCTGTACCTACGCGATCGCCAAACGCGTGGGAATGTTCCGTCCCCCGGAGGGGTAATTCTTTGACCGAACCGGTATCCTGAGTAAAATATAAGGAGGGCGCGCCCTATGGAATGCGCGCGCCATCGTGTCAGGGAATGGATTCCCCCATCGGATGACCAACCTCTCACCTAAGGGAATTCGCCCAATGAAACCGCTGACAGTACTCGTTTTGTCGCTCCTGGTGATCGCGGCGGTGCGTCCGGCCGCGGCCCAAGATGACCCCGGTATCGGTCCCAGCGTCGACGCTATGACCATCCAGCCGGATCCTCCGGTCTACATGCAAGAGGCCGCCCCCTTCTATCCGGTACCGTTCCCCTACTATCGCAGGCCGCACACCATCAACTTCGCCAACCCCTTCCTTCTGAGCGGTCACACCCCGTACGACTACCAGGCCTCTTCCGACGATCAGGCCGATTCGGCTGACCAGACGTCTTCGTACGACCAGGGCGCCGAAACACAGCCGACCCAGAGCTTCCGTTTTAGCTCGCCGCGAAAACGCCACCGTTATCACCCCGCCATGAGAAGAGCCATCGAAGCGTCCCGGCGCCAGGCCAAAGAGGCGGACGCCATCATCACGGGCACCAAAAAGTCAGACTCCAAGAACACGGAAGCCAAAAAAGCCGACGCCGACAGCGCCCCGGCCGACACGACCCCGGAAAAAGAAAGCGCCCCGCGGCCAACCGACGAGAAGCCGTAAATATCCGCGCCTGCGCGCCGGCCCCTTTGCCCGAACCTTAAAGCACGAAAGAATCCCCGAACGTGAAATCGATCCTGAACCTCTATTTTCGCATCCCGCTCATCACCCGAATCCTGACCGGTTTCGTCATCGGTATTCTTCTCGGCCTGATCGCCTCCCAAACCGGCGGCGGCTCTTTGACCCGCCTGGCCGATACCCTCGAGCCGTTCGGGGCGGTTTTGATCTCGATGCTCAAGATGGTCGTCTTCCCGATCATCTTCTTCTCGCTGATCGCCGGTTCGGCGGCGCTGCCGCTGAAGAAATCGGGACGGCTCGGCGCCTCGGTCCTCCTTTGGTATCTGTGCACCTCGATCTTCGCGACCATCTTCGGGATCACGATGGCGTTTATCATGAATCCCAAACTCGACGCCTCGGCGCTGGCCGGCGAGACCGCGGCCAGCGCGATGGTTCCGTCCGGTTCGGTTTCCGCCGGGCTGGCGGGTTTCTTAAGCAACCTCTTCCTCAACCCGTTCGAGGCGCTCTCGCAGGGAAAATTCCTGGCGATCATCGTTTTCGCCATTTTGTTTGGTCTGGCGGCGCGAACGCTGCTCGACTCGGCCAAGACCGAATCGAAAGTCAAAGAAGCGATCGAAACGCTCCTGAGGGTGGTCGACGCCCTTCAGTCGGTCGCCTTTAAACTGATCGACTGGGTCATGGAATATTTCCCCTTCGGTGTCTTTGTCCTGACGTTCGTCAACTTCACCCGCGGGGGCGCTCAGCTTTTCGGCCCCTACCTGCGGATTATGCTCTGTGTGATCTCGGGGCTTCTGATGATGATCCTGGTGGTTTATCCCCTCTTCCTGGCGATCTTCTGCCGAGAGAACCCGTACCGAGTCTTAGGCCGGCTTCGCCGCCCGGTGATCGTCGGTTTTGTGACCCGTTCCAGTTCGGCGACCCTCCCGATCACCATTCAGACGATGAACAAAGCCGGTGTCTCTCCGGCGCTGACCGGTTTCTCGCTCCCCCTGGGAAGCACCATCAATATGGATGGCGTGTGCGTTCACCTCCCGGTCTTTGTCATTTTGGCGGCGAACATCTTCGGCGTCCCCCTCACGCTCGGGAAACTGGTGACACTGGTCGTTACCGTCGTTTTCTCCTCGATCGGCGCCGGGGGGATCCCGAGCGGCTGTATTTTCCTGCTGTTCATGATCCTCGAGAACGCCGGCTTCACCCCGGCGCAAACCGCCTCGATCGTCGCGCTGGCGTTCGGCATCAATCCGATCCTCGATATGTTCGAGACATCGTGCAATATCACCGGCGACATGGTCTGCACCTACGTGGTCGCCAAGAA
>CADBTE010000320.1 GCA_902797455.1 uncultured Planctomycetota bacterium
CACATCCGCTGGTTTTCGACGATTATCATGGAATGGGAAGGATCGTCTATCATCGATTCGAATTTGGGGCCGCCGCCGTCGGTCCCCCGGAGATCGTTGATTTCGATCACCACCGTTCCGGGCATCATGAAGGAGTTCGGCTCGGCCTTGATATAGCGGCAGCCCTTTTGAGAATGGTCGAAACGGTAGTATCCGCTGAGGAAATGTTTTGTATACCTGGCGTGTATCTCGGCGGAGATCTTCTCCTCGTCCGGTTCCTCGATCGGATCTTCGGGATATCGCTCCTTATCCCGGGCGAACTGTTCCTTCTGTCGGGCGATCTCCGTCTCGCAGATCGTCTGAATCTCTTCTTCGGTCTTCCGGCCGAATTCCCAGGACATGTCGAAGACGATGTTTCCGGTCTTGAGCACCGACGGGCCTTCCGGGTCGATCGCCTTGAGGAAGATATCGACGCCGTCCTCCTCGGCCGCGGCCGCGGCCGTGAGGAGCAGCGCCAAAAGAACAGCGCCCGCGGAGATTTTGATCATGACAGAAAGACTCCCATTTGAATCACCCTTAGCGCGGCCGTTTTTTATTTGCCGCGCAGCCACCGGACCACCAGCGCCGCGGCGATGATGAGCAGGCCCCCCGCGATAAGAAGGATGCGAACCAGCGGTTTGGGCTCTCCCGCCGGGGAGGGGGAATCGGAAGGACTTGTATTGGACGGGGCCGTATTCGACGGAGGGGTACTGGAAATTTCTCCCGGTTTTTTCAGCCAGGAGAGTTTCTCCAGGTCAAATCCCCCCGGCTCCAGGGTCAACTCGCCCGGCTCGACCGCGACGTAATTGGTGTTTTTCCCCTCTCGCGCGTCTATGACACCGCAATTGGCCGAGATCTCCAGCGCGAAATCTTTGGGGGTCATCGGCTCGTTGAGAACGAGACTGTCTTGATCGATGGTGTACCGGCACTGCTGCGTCAACGCTCCGGTTTGGGGGTTGTATTGCCTTTCGGTGTAGTGGGTGGGGTACCAGAGGTCGGAATGGGGCTGTTTGACAAAATCGTCGGCTTCGTATTCCTCGATCGGATCGCCGGTCCTGAAGTTAAAGGTCGCGGCTTTTGTGCAGATGTAACCCATTTCGGGGACGATCGTGCAGCGCCGGGTGACTTTCTCGCCGACGCCGCACTCGAGTGTGTAGGCGGTGGAACCGTTGTCGTAGGGTTGGGTTTCCACGATCTCGAAAACCCTTGCCTCGTCACTGTCGCCGCACAGCGCCTTGGTCACCTCGATGATCTTGTCGCGGGGGGACAGATCCTTTTGATCCGGAATCTCGGCCGTAAAGAGCCCCGCCATAAGACCCCGAAAGCGTCCGAATTCCTCGCATTTCGCGGCGGATGTAGGGGTGTTGCTGATGAACACTGTCGAAGGAGATTCAAGCTGCGCCGCTTCGGTTTTGCCCTTGGGGCCGCTCTTTTCCTGTTTTTGGATCACCGTGGTGGTATGGCCGTCGATCGTAAATTGTATCTCGGTGTATCGGTACGGGTCTTGAGAATAGTCGAAACGAACCAGACCGCTGATTGTTTGCCCTTGGGAATATTTCGCCCGGACGGCATCGGTGACCTGACGGATGGCCGCTTCGTCCAGCGGCTTGTTGTTCATGTCTTGATAATTGGCGATCATCAGATCGCATTCCGCCTGAATTTCTTCTTCCGTCTTGCTCCCCAGCTCTTTGGTCATCTCGTAGGCGACCGCTGCGGTCTTGATCACCGCCGGGCCTTGCGGGTCGATCGCCTTGAGGAAAATATCGATGCCGTCCTCCTCGGCACGGACGCCGCGGCAAAAAAGCGCGGCGGTGAAAAGAAACGCTAACAGAACGATTCGAGCGGAGAGTTTGGTCATGAGAAATCTCCTGCGGTCAAACGTTTACGGGAATTATCACCCGGCTCGCGCACCGGCGGCCGCGTATCACGATATATTATATGATGAGGGGGCGGGGGGACAAAGTCAAGACCGCGATACCCAATTTCTGAGAGAATTTTCGTAAGTTTGGCGGGGAACTTTTTCCCCGTTGAATA
>CADBTE010000321.1 GCA_902797455.1 uncultured Planctomycetota bacterium
AGTTGAGGCGATGTTCAGCGCCTGCTCGGCGACCGTCCCGGCAGCCGGCTCGGTCATGAACTGGAAGGAACCGTTGTATCCCGTGTTCGTTTTTGCCCATTCGTAATACCAGGCACGCTCGGCCTCTTGGTCGGTATCCATATACCGCTGAATGGCGAAATATTCCAGCGCGGCCTCGTCCCCGCGATCGATCTTGGCCTCTTGAGCGCTGAGCGGCGCGGTACAGACGCCGCACTTCACGCGGAAAAGCCAGCCCAGGACAATGGTGATCAATCCCCCCAGAACAACGGTGATCAATCCTAATCTCTTCATTGCTTTCTCCTGCCGGGACAGTGATTTTGAAAACAGAACAACTACCCCGGATAGTTTAACGGTTTCCCTTTTAAAGAACAAGTAGATTTAGGTTCGCCTTGATTGTATCCGGGAAAGAAAGCGCCCGGGAAAAATTGATGGTGGTATCACCCGGCAAGGACGCTATAATTACACCGGGCCGCTTGAAAATTCAGGAGGAATCTATGAGCGAACTGACCGAATCGGTGCAAAGAATGATGAAGGAGTTTGAAAAACTCCCGGGAATCGGCAAAAAATCGGCGGAGCGAATCACCTACTATCTTCTTAAGGCACAGACAAGCGAGGCGCTGGCCCTGGCCGACTCGATCCGCCTGGTCAAAGAACGGGTCCGCTACTGCAAACGCTGTTTTAACTTGGCCGAACAGGAGCTGTGTGATATCTGCCGCGACCCCCATCGCGACACCTCGGTGATCTGTGTCGTGGAACAGCCCCGCGACCTGATTTCGATCGAGCAGACCGGGGTCTTCCGAGGGGTGTACCACGTCCTCCTGGGGCGGGTCGCCCCGCTGGACGGCATCACGGCCGACCAACTGACGATCGACGCTTTGGTGCGGCGGGTTCGCGCCGGGGGAGTCGACGAGATCATTATGGCGACCAACCCCACAGTTGAGGGGGACGGAACGGCGCTGCTGATCAGCAACCAACTGACAGATTTGCCCGTAAAGATCACCCGCCTGGCCCGCGGCATCACCACCGGGAGTACTCTGGAATTCGCCAATAAAGAGATGCTCAGCGACGCCTTGGTCGGCCGCCAGAACTTTCGCGGGGAAGTCAAAAAACACTGACAAACTCACTGAACCATTTAACAAAAGCCGCGGCCTTTCGGCGCGGTATTCTCACTAAGGGGTATTCGTGGCGATGAAAATAGGGCTTTCCTTCGAGCAATCGGCCAAAATGGAGCAGAGGCAGGTCCTCTCCCAGCGGCAGATTCAATCGATGGAACTGCTCCAGATCCCCATTCAGAAACTGGAGGATCGCATCAAACTCGAGCTGCTCTCCAATCCGATCCTCGAAACAGCCGATTCACGCTACGACAGTCCCGATCCCCCCAAAGATCCCTCCCCTTCCCTTCCCGTTTCGCAAGAGGCGCGTCAGTTCGACCGAGCGCGGCGCTTCGCGGAGGAATATCCCGATACGATCGACGAGGAACGCCCCCGCCCGTCTCGCGGCGCGATCGACGAGGCCCAAACACGATACGACGACCAGCTGGCTAATATCCCCAATCGAAGCGAAACCCTTCAAGATCACCTCCTCTCGCAGCTGGTCTGGTTCAACCTCCCCGAGGAGGTTCACCAATACTGCGAGAAGATTATCTGGAATCTCGACTCCCGCGGCCGATTGATCTCCCCGCCCGGGGAAAATCCCAATCCGATCGAATATTTCGTCCTTCCCGAAAACCCGAGCGACGAACAGCGTCTGAAGGCGTATCAGGCCCTGGACATCGTCCGCAAACTCGATCCAAAGGGGGTTGGTGCCTTTTCGACCGCGGAAACCCTCCTTTTGCAGCTCGAAGGAGACGATCCCGACACCGCCGCGGCCAAACTGCTTTTGACCGAATACACCAAAGATTTAGAGAATAACCGCCTGCCGCAGATCGCGAAGAAAAGTGGACTTTCCCTGGAACAGGTCGAGGCGGGGCTTCGAAAAATCAGGACACTCAATCCGTTCCCGACCTCCGAATTCTCCCGCGATCCGACACGCTACGTGATTCCTGATGTCATCGTCGAAAAGACCGACGAAGGGCGCTGGGTGGCCAAGGCCGAGGAGAATCCGCTCTTCGACCTGAGGATCAGTCCCCAGTATCGCGCGGAACTGCGCAAAAAACAGATCACCCCCGAAGCCAAGGCCTATCTGCGCCGCAATATCGGCAGCGCCCAATGGTTCATCGACGCCGTCGCGGCGAGGCGCCGAACCATTCTGGCGGTGGCCCAGGCGATTGTCGACTACCAGAGCGACTTTTTCGACTACGGCCCCAGTCGAATCCGCCCCCTGAAAATGCAGCAGATCGCCGATACCCTCGGGATCCATATCGCGACGGTATCCCGCACCTGCGACGACAAATGGCTTGCCTGCCCCAGGGGGACATTCCCCTTCAAACGATTCTTCACCCGGGCGGTCCCCGCGGCCGAAGATCAGGAGGGGATGGTTCAAGACAATGTCAAAGAAAGAATCCGAGCCCTCATCGACGGCGAAGATAAACACGCTCCCCTATGCGACGAGGATATCCTCAAGCATTTAAAAGCCGAGGGGATCGAGGTTTCGCGCCGAACCGTGGCGAAGTATCGCGACGCGATGAATATCCCGAGCAGCCGGGGGCGAAAGGTCTGGAAATAGTTAAGGAAAACGAATGATGAGCAATGACCCGATCGGGGTGATTTTCGATGTTGACGGCGTACTGGTCGACAGTAATCCGGTCCACCTCAAGACCTGGCAGATCATCGGCCGGGAGGACGGTTTTGATTTCACCCCCGAGCTGTTTTTTGAGACGGTCGGTCAAACCACCCCGGCAATTTTGCGCAGCCGCTGGAACCGTCCTTTAACCGAGGAAGAAGTGAAACAGCTCGGCGACCGCAAAGAGCTTCTCTACCGTCAGATCGTCGAAAAGAAAATACCGGCGATGCCCGGGGCGTATGACTTCGCGCGGGCGCTGGATCGGCAGGGATATCGGCTTTCGGTCGGTTCCTCGGGGCCAAAGTTCAACGTCGATTTCATTCTCGAGAAACTCGGACTGGTCCCCTTCCTGACCGGTTGGGTCAGCGGGACCGACGTTAAAAACGGGAAACCGGCGCCCGATATCTTTTTGGCCACGGCCGAAATCATGAAGCTCCCCCCTTCGCGGTGCGTGGTCATCGACGATTCGCTCAGCGGGATTCAGGCCGCCCGCGCCGCGGGAATGAAGTCGGTGGGGTTCTTCAGTTTCGGGCACAACGACCAGGAATACCTTCAAGCCGATCTGGTCGTTCGCTCGTTCGACGAACTGAAGGGCCAGTGGGACAAGGTCACCGGGAAGCGGTGGAACGGTTAGCCCCTTTCTCCGCGGCTGTTTCCGTGTAAAAAACGCCGCCTGCCCCACTGGCGAAAAGAGTGAAGGCAGGCGGCGAAATCTTTTTTGGGAGAGGTTTTAGTCCTCGTGCTGCGGGGCCAGCGGGGCGACCTCGAGGGCGGAGATATTCACTTCTTCGGCGTTGGGATTGTCGATTGTCAAATTCCGCGTGGTCGCGGGATCGAGCGTCTCGGTCACGGTACGATCCGAATCCACGCACAAATCGGCCAGATCACCGCAGATCACCAAATCGAGCGACATGCTCCCGGAGGTAAAGTCGATCCTCTGGATAGTGAAATCCCCCAGCGTAATGGCCCGGCGGCAGAACGAGACTGTCAGGGATTTGCCGCCGAGATTAAAGACCACGTTCCTGAGGGTGTCTCTTTTTTGCGGATCGTACTGGATCACCGCTTTTATACGGCAGTTCCCCGGAAGATCGGTATAGGACGCCTGGTTTTGGGTACCGGGAGCGTCCAGGGCCAGCGGCGAGCCGGTGGCGGGAATCATCTCGGGGACGAACTTTTCTCCCAATGTTCCGTCATCATGGCGAACCAGCTCGTGGAAGACCGCGTGCCCGCCGAAGCCATGCTCCCGAGTCCAGCCGCAGATGATCCGGCGGTCGGGACCGAACGGCGCGGTTTTGGGGACGTTGATGATCCCCGGCATCAGGACATTCTCGCACGGCGGGACATCCCACGGACCGGTCGGCGAGGCGGACCATCGCCAGTAGCCGTTGAGGTGATTGGCGATGGTGTAATAACGATCCCCCCACTGAAACCAGTCGGGACATTCCGGTTCGCCGTCTTTATAGGTATAGACCGGATCGAGCAAAGTCCACTTCTGTAAGTCGCCGGAAACTAAATGGGCCCAGCAGCCGTAACCGTTAAACGAGGTGGTGGCGTAGAGATGAAAAAGATCTGTCCCAGGTTCCTGAAAGACCACCGGATCACGAGTCCCCGCGGCGTACCCTTCCGGGAGCTCGAAGATCGGTTTATCGTCTTTGACAAAGTGAATCCCATCGTCCGAAATCGAGCGGCATAAGATTCCCTTAACCACCGGGGAATCGGCGTCGTCTGAAGGGTAAACCGCGCTGCGATTGGCGTAGAAGGCATAGTATTTGCCATCATGGAAAAAAACCGACCCAGTGCAGATCGACCCCTCGGTCTGCTGATCGATCTCAACGACAAACCCCTGATGCTCCCAGTGGATCAGGTCGGTCGAGGTCGCCTGAATCCACTGATGCGCCCCGAGGCCGTTTTTAGCGCTGTGGTGTCCCTTGTCGAGGAGATACATGAAGTGAAAGACTCCATCGGCGCAGAAGGGCATACAGTCGCCAACACCGTAATGATTCGGCGGCATCCAGTACTGAAGCGATTCCCCCGTTCCCCGATCGGTCCTCTGGCGCCGATCAGCCCTATCGCCGCTGATGGAAGCGATTTCATCGTCGCTGAGGGCTCGATCCCAAATGGCGGCCACCAGAATTTGACCGCTGAAAGGGAAATCGGCCGAGCCGACCTGAATCGGCGCGTCGCTGGGGAAAAAATTGCCCAGCATAAAATCTTCATCGTAACAGCGGCCGTCAAGGAAAAACTCCATCTTGGCCCGGTTGTTAATCCGCAGGACCAGGTCGTGGACCGAGGAATCGCTGGCCATTTCACCGTGCGGAATCTCGGTGGTCAACGGCCGATTGTTCCGGGTGGTCCCCATTTCGGCAATGAAACGATCGGGCTGCCCGTAGAGGATAAACGGCGTATTCCCCTCATCGCGCCACAGAAGGGTTCCGCTCCACTGCTGCTGGGGATCGGAAACCCGAACATAGTAGGTTCGGGAATCTCCCGCCGCGAACGCCGAGGCGGGAAGCTCGGCGGGGAGCTCCGTGACACAGGTCAGGACGGCCGCGGCCCCATTGGGAAGAACGGGCATATCGCCCTGTTCCGCTGAGGCCGCGGTCAAAAACAGCGCGGCAGCCAGCGCAAAGAAACCATTCCAGCAACAATTGGCAGCTTTCATAATAAGGACTCCAGTTTTTAGAAAATAGGATCAGCGAACCTCACCTCCGGTAAGAAACTGCTGCAAGTGGATTCGGGGGGAATCACTCCCTTGCTTTTCCCCGAACAAGACGACATTTTCAATAAGAACACCCTCGGTGGTATGTTCCTCGTCGGCACCGCTGAAGAGAATCCCATAGTAACCGACCGGACCGGTCACCGTGATATCGCGAATCGTCACGTCTCGGATATAACCGGGAACCTGGGTTTTCATATATCGGTTAACGGCCGGCCGCCCCACAAACAGCCAGGTCTCTTTATCGGCTGTATCAACATCGAACCGGAGATTGTTAAAGTCAATCTGACGATTATCGGAATCGGTCAGCTCGAACTTGGGGTTGGCTTCGAAGCGGAGATTCTCAAACAGAAGGTTCTCCATCCGCATGTTCTCTCCCGGTTCGAGAAGGAAGTTCCGATTTTGGGAGTGGATGATATCGCAGTCGCGGAAGGTCACCCGGCGCATATAAGGAGCGCGGCTTTCGTGTCCCATCAGGACAATTCGGGCACGGTCGCACCAAAAGACCACATGTTCGACGGTGATATCCTCGCAGTTGCCGTATTCTTCGTTCATTCCTTTGATCGCGATGCAGTCATCGTCTGTGCGAATAAAGCAGCGGCGAATCGTCACGCGGCGGGAATTGCACGGATTGATTCCATCGTCGTTCTGAACGCGCCCGCCGCAGATTTTAATGTTTTCGATCGTCACGTCGTCGCTGTTGGTCGGAACCACCGTCCAGCTCGCCGCCCCGCGGATGATGATTCCGCTGATGGATACATTTTTCGATTCCCGAATCGCGACAACCAGACCGCCCGGGCATTTGGTCCACTCCCAATCGGAACAATCCAAAACGCCGCGGCCAAAAATGCGGATATTTTCACCCTTCAGTTCCACCGTCGCGTGAACGACGGCCCCCGCCGCCAAATAGAGCGTTTGGTTCGAGGAAAGCGTCAGGTGCCCACCCTCGGGAAAATGACTCCCCGGACCAAAGACGATGGTATTCTCGTCGGCGGCGGGAATCTCGGTTTGCAACGGATTGACAAACACAAGCAGCGGATGTTTTCTTCCGTCAGTTTCGATACTCATCTGGCACGGGATGGTGACCCGGGCCGGATCGATCGCGATGGTGAAGGCGCCGTCGTCGGTTTTGACCGCTTCAAGACCGAGCGAGGCGGGCCGAATCGTCAGGGACTCGACTTGTGTATCGGGGCGGACGGTGACGGTGATCGCCTCGTCGGTATCGACCGAGACGATCCCGTAGTCTCCGCCGTAGTCATATTTTTGGAAAGGGGGATCGGCCGTTCGGGCGTTGAGCGGCTGAACATCGGTGCCGCCGATCGAAACCTTCCAATTCGGGTTCGGGGTCTCTCCTTCGGGAAGGGGCCAGACTCGAACCTCCGCGCGCGAGGGAACGGCGGCGAGAAAACCGAGAATAACAACGGCGGCAAAGAGGCGTTTCATCATGGGGAGTTCTTCAAATCAGTGACACTCGAAGGGCACAATTCCGGGATATAATCAACAAGACCCCGGTTTTCGTCAAACCGGGGTCTTGTTTAGGGAAGAAACGTTATTATTCCATTCTTCCCTTATAGATCTTGACGCGCTCGATGAGCTCTTGGTTTTTGCTGGTAGCCAAAACCAAGTCGATCGCCTCCATCATCTGGTCGGGGAACTGCTTGCGCAGGGCGGTATCGTGCGCGTGATCGGCAATCGCCTGACACGCCTCCTCGACCACATCGGGGTCGGCGACACACTCAACGGCAAACGCCAGCGATTTGTCGGTTCGGTTGGCCGCCAGACGACCGAGAATCAGCTTTTTCTCATCCGGCCGGGTCGCCATCGCGTAGGCCTTCTTGAGCTGTTCGAGTTTTTGATCGCGGTCCATCTCGATGCCATCTTTGTCTTCAGGAAGAGAAATGACACGGATATACGCGCGCAAAAACGCCTGCTGCTGAGCGGCGGAAAGCTTGCCGCTTTCCAGATACTGCATCATCAGGTAAGCGAATTGAGCGTCGGCGCAGTTCGGGAGAGCGCGGAAGGCCGCGTCCCTTTTGTCCTTATCGGAGGATTTCATCGACTCTTCAATCAGCGCCTTGGCCGCGTCACCGCCGGTTCGGCAGATGATCGGATAAAGAGCGCTGGGCGGATAGTCGTTTCCCAACAGAGCAATCAGCGGGGCGGCGTCTTGGTGGAGAACACCGGCGATGAGGTTTTCTGCGGCATCACGGTCGGCGCCACGGGGGATCAGCAGCGCCACCTTCACCATCGGCTGGACGTCGGCGGCGGTAAGGATCGGGGCGATCTGAGAGAGGAAACTGAGACGATCCTCACAATTTTCAGAGGCCGCCCGCTTAAAGACCGCCTCGCGAACATCGACCGAACGGGAGACCAGGATCGTGATCAGATCGTGATAGGCGGCATTGTCGGTGACGGTGTCGAGCCGCTCCAAAAGAGCCTCGTCAAAACCGGGAGCGACGACAAAACCGGCCAGGCGGATCGACAGGCCCCGGTACGACTCGTCGGCCAGGGCGCTGACGAAATAATCGACATCCTCGGCCGTGGCCATTTTCTCCAGAGCGAGGAAACCGGCTCTCTTCAAGATGGGATCGTCACTGGCAAGCGCCTCGATGGCGTAGGGACGATACTCTTTGGAGTCACGGTCGGTCAGCGAGGCAAGAGTCTTAACCTTCAGTTCGGTATCGAAAGCATCGTAGCCCTCCAGCCACTGTTTCACCTGCTCGTCGGTCGCCTTGCCCAGTCCCAGCGGGAATTGGCCTTCGACACTGTCGGGAGGGAGAACCGGCGCGGTGCGCGAAACAAGAGCGCTGGCGGCCGCGGGAATGCTCTCGGCGTTGGCCTTCAGGGCGGCGAGGGCTTCGTCACCGGGAATTTTGGCCAAAGCGGCGGCCGAGGCGTCGACCAGGCGCTGTTCGGAGCCGGTCATCAGTTCGGTCAAAGCGGGAACCTCGGCGCTGGTGCCGAGAACGGCGATCTGATCGAGAAGCCACACCTTCGTCTCGAGCGAGACATCTTTGCTCATCGCCTCGAGGATGAAGGCGTTCAGGTCGGCCTGAAGCGCGGCGTCTTCACGGGCAGCCGCCATTTTTTCGCGAAACTCGTCGCGCGCCTTGAACATCACCGTCTCGGAGTGCGGGTTCAGAGTCTCGCCAACGTAGACCCCCCCCTCACCGGTGAGGGTCTTGCGCTCGGCCGAAAAGTCGCGCGAGTTGAGGCGATCGAGAAGATCGCCAAAATCAGCCGCGCTCGCGGCGGCGCAGCAGACAAAAGCCAGGGAAAAAATCAGTGAATATTTTTTCATCGGTCTAAAATATCCTTCGGTTGTTTTTCGGTTGGGTCAGTCACGTTCAGGAAAGGTCATTCTTACAGCTCGATCTGATAAGGAGCGCGCTGAACCTTAGAAACCATCGCCGTCGCCTCACGGTCCCCAATGAACTCCATCTTTTCTTTGTCCCACTCCAGCTCACGGCCCAGTTTGTAACAGATGATGCACATGTGACCGTAATCGGAGACATTCGCCCCATAGAAGACATCCTGGAACGGACGCAGCCGGTTGCGAACACAGTAGAGGAAATCGTCGGAGATATTCGTGGCACCGTTGTGGTACCGGCGCACGTCGACCGCGTGAAGCGGCTTGAACTCGGGGGTCTGCTGGTGAACAAAGGTCCCCTCGGTTCCAACGATCATGATCGTCCCGCGGGGAGAGCCGTGATGGAACTTCACGCCGTTCTCCATTTCAATCATCACACCATTGAACGGATTATTCGGGCTGTTGGGCGGGAAAACCTTCTTGGGAGCGATATGATCCATACCGCACGAGTACAGGGCGCCGCCAAAATTGTGGCCGCCCCAGTCCCCCAAACCACCGGTGCCAAACGCGGTGTTGAAACGCCAGGTCATCGGCTGAAGCGCCCGTTTGCTGTAGGGGAACCAAGCCGCCTGACCAAGCCAATGATCCCAGTCGAGCTCGGGGGGAATCGGCTCGGGGTCATAGGTACGCTCCGACGGCGGACCGGCGCAGCCGGCGTAGATCTCTTTGACCTCACCGATAGCCCCCGACATGATGATCGGAGCCATATAATGGCCGTAATCTTCCATCACACGCTGCGAACCGCTGGAGACGACGCGGTCGTACTTTCGGGCCGCGGCGACAATCTGCCGGCTCTCCATCAGCGAGAAGGTGAGGGGCTTCTCACAGTAGACGTCTTTGCCCGCCTTGCAGGCGTCGATTGTCATACGTGTGTGCCAATGGTCCGGGGCGGCGATCGAAACGACGTCCAGATCGGGCATCTGGTACATCTCTTCGTAGTACTGGAAGGTCTTAATACCATTCTCGCCATTGGGGGGGAGCCGGCGGGTATCGATATCGCAGATCCCGATAAAACGCGCGCCGGGGCGATTTCCGATTTCGCTGCGGCGCGTTCCCATACCGATCAGACCGACGTTGATCGTCTCACTCGGAGAAAAAAGCCCGTCACGGCCCAGAACGCGGCCGGTGACGAACATCGGCGAAGCAACCGCGGCCGCGGCCAGAAAGCTTCGGCGTGATAGTTTGTTTGGTTTCATAGCGTGCTGATCTACTTGAATGATTTTACAAAACCACGAACCCGACCGGCGAAAGAACGCCTCGCCGGGTTCGCATATCCTTGAGGACGACGGAAAAAGGTCCCTGACCGGGGGTATTTTAGCCGTGAATCTTGTAATAGGCCTCGGCCGACAGGCGGGAAGCTTCCATACGGTC
>CADBTE010000322.1 GCA_902797455.1 uncultured Planctomycetota bacterium
TGCTGCATCCGCTCGGCGTAGTCCGGGGCGTCGGGCTGCAAGGCCGAAAGCTCGTTCAACAAGGCCTGTTCCTGTTCCTGCGGCGACGGGGACTCTTGAGCTTGCGCGGCAAACAGCGCGGCGCTGATCGCCAGTATGGCTGCCAGTACCCAAACATTTCTTTGATGAAGCGCGACGCGAAACATAGCAATCTCCCACTGTGGATCAAAAAACGCCGTACAACGCTTGTACTAACGACGTCTTTACACTTTATAACATTACCCGGCGCCGTTTTCAAGAGAAATCGGGTGGTTATTCAGAGCGATGGTCCGGCCGGCTCCTCCCCTCTAAGGTTGGGTATTCACCTGGAGCGGGAAGAGATTCTTAATCTCCTCGGGGATACGGATCGGGTGACCGGTCTGGGACGAGACGAACGCCCAGAGGGTCTCGGCCGTGGCGATCAGCTCGTCGTCGCTCACCCGCGTGAAACGGTAGCGCCGGATGCTCGAGACATTCTTCATCTCGCAAACCCAGGTTTCGGCCTTCATCGTCTCCCCCGGGAAGACCGGGTGGATGTAATCGATAGTATGCCGCCGGGCGACCCATATCGCCCCATAACGGAGGTATCTCTCGGAGGTCCATCCAAGATCGGCGGAGTGATTCGTCGCGATCTGCTGCATCCAATGGACGTAACGGGTGTTATTGGCGTGACCAAACTCGTCGGCGTCATCGTCGGTGACGGTGATCATCTCTGAATAGATGACCGGAAGAACGGAAAAGTCCCGTGCCTGTCTCATTAAGTTGTCTTCTCCTTGGTATCTTTAATTGGGGAATCGGCGTCAATCGTCGCCGAGAACCGATTTTCGTCTGAGGATATGGTGGTAGTGTTGAGCGAATCGGTGGGACTCGTCACGGACGTGCTGCAGCAGCCGAAGCCCCCAGCTCTTGCGGCTGAGGCGCAGCGGCTCCTCGGCGCCGGGAAGATAGACCTCCTCGTCCCGCTTGGCCAGCGAGAGGACCAGCTTGGGGCGGCTGGCGGCGTTTTCCAGTGCCCGGCAGGCGGCGTGGAGCTGTCCCTTGCCGCCGTCGATCAGAAGAATATCGGGCGGGGTGTTTTCGGGGTGGGGGGAGGCGAAACGACGGGCGACCACCTCGGCCAGCGAGGCGAAGTCATCGATTCCCTCGACGGTCCGGATACGGTAGCGCCGGTACTGCGGTTTGAAGGGGAGGCCGTCGATAAAACGAACAACCGAGGCGACCGTTTGCTGGCCGCTTAAGTGGGCAATATCCATCCCCTCGATGATGCGCGGCGGCTCGCTTAGATGAAGAATCTTCTGCAGACCGAGCATTCCCCGCCTGGGGTCGATCCCAAAGACCTCCGGCTGCTGGTGGACGTCAACTTTCCCACGCAGTTTGAGCGACTCCAGCGCCAAAAGCTGGTCGCGCAGGATCGCCGCCCGCTCGTATTGGCGCTGTTCGGCGCAGTCGGTCATCTCGTTTTTGATGTCGCGGATCAGTTTTTTCCGTTTGCCATTGAGAAAATCGGCCAGTCGGCGGATACTCCGGCGGTACTCTTCGCGAGAGATTCGGCAGGCGCAGGGGGCGGAGCATTGACCGATCGACGCTAACAGGCAAGGGCGGTACTCCTGACGGCGGGGGTCGCCGTCGCGCAGAACCAGGCCACAGGTTCGAAAACGGAAGATCTTCTGAAGGACAACCAGTGCCCCCCGCAGGTGCGACGCGTTGGGGAAGGGGCCGAACAGCCGAGCGCCGGCCCTGGGGGCGCGGGTGATCTCAACCCGGGGATACTGCTCCCGCGCGATGATTTGAAGGTAAGGGAAACTCTTGTCATCTTTCAGGTCACGGTTGTATTTGGGGCGAATATCTTTGATCAGCCGCGCCTCGTTGAGGATGGCGTCGACCTCGCTGTGACAAGGAATAAAATCAATATCTCGGATCTCGGCGACCATCGGCGCGGTGCGCGGGTCCTCCAGCGCGCGGCGATGAAAGTAGCTCGAGGTCCGCCGATGTAGGTCTTTTGCCTTCCCTATATAAATGACGCGTCCCGATTCATCTTTCATCAGGTAGACACCGGGGGCGTGCGGAAATTTCGAGGCCTTCTTTGCCGCTTCGCTGTAGGCGGCGATGATCCTCCGAATATGGGGTTCGTCGGGAAGCGGCTGCTCGGGGGTGACTGAGCCGGCGGTGACGGGGGAACGATGCTCAGGGAGATCTTCTCTCTGACCGTCGGGCCGCTCCGCGGCGTGGGGGTTCGGGTCATCTGATGGCTGGTGATTCATAAATGTAAAAAGCCCTCTCGCCGGGAATGACGGATACCGTAGGACCTTGGAACCAGAAGTGTATCAGTTTTGTCCCCATTAGGCAAGGATTCTTTCGGCGTGTACCCTTGCGCCGGAGGGCCATTCGTGGAACAATGCATAGCAAGCGCAGGAACTTACCGAAAAAA
>CADBTE010000323.1 GCA_902797455.1 uncultured Planctomycetota bacterium
GCCGAATACTCGGTCTGCGGCGGAAGGGTGTTGACGAGCAAAAGCGCCAGGTTCCAGATTGTCTTGCGTGTACGATCACTTTTCAGCTCCGTGATCTCTTCTTCGCTTTCAGCCGAGAGAATCAGCCAGCGGAGAATCGACGCGCTGGAGAGAAGCACCTGGATCGGACGCGGGCTGTCTTCGGGCGCCTCGCTGAAGTACCGCCCCATCCACAGCCCGGAATCGGGATCACGCAGTGAATGAATCCAGGGGCGCAGCAGGTGAAAGAACGCGTCGATCCTCTCGACCATGGCGGCCAGTTCCGGGTCGCTGTCCCCGCGGGCAGCCTCGGCGGCGAAACGCTCGCGCGCCAGCGCCAGCCCATAGAGACGGTCGACCGATTCGCTGCGGTCCCACAACACCGGCCGATCGAGTTCGTACCGGGCCAGCTTCAGGAGCGAGACTTCATAGCCGTCAGAGGCAATCCAGGACTGGTGGACATCGGGGAGATAAAACGCCAGCGCCGCCAGGCGCCACGCCTGCGGACCAAACAGGACCGCCTGCTGTTTTTCGGACTCCACCAAATCGGCGACGGTGCGTCTGGTTTTCCCATGGCCGCCGGGATGAATCTCGTAATCATCGGTCACGCCGGCGGAGGCCAGCATCGCGAGGAATTCTCCCCCAACGCGCTGATACCCGTAACCGACCTTCGCGTAGAGCCCCCCCACGGAATCGGTCAGAAGGATCTTATCACGGGCCGGGATGCTCCAGCAGAGGATGCCGATCGCGTACGCCGGCTCGGTCTTGGGACGTCCCGTCGCGGGTTCATTGCCAGAAACCCGGCAGAGGAACTGCGTTCCCGCCCCATAGGCGAAGGAGGTTTGAATAATGACGAATGGGGTGACCGTCTCGACCAAGGTCTTATCACTTCGGCGCAGCTGCATCTGGCGGTTGAGCGCTGTTTGAATCTGCCCCATCGTCGGAACCTCATCGGTGAATTTCGGCAAAGGGGGGAGGGTGGGGCGCTGAGGGACGTTGTAGCTGTAACTTTCGTTTAATATCGGGATCGGCGCGTTGTGGACCAGTATCTCCTGCGCGCCGGCGGTGCCAAGAACCAGAAGGACCGCTCCCAGCAGGCACAGCGGCAGGCGGGTCAGGACACGGGCGGGGAAAAAATCGGCTTTACCCGTTGCGACGGCACCGCTATAATACCCGCGGCAGGGGGAGTGGTTTAGGGAAGAACCACCCGATAAGAGGGCAGACGCAACCTTAGGAAGTGCAGACAATAATCCCCTTATGAATAATTTCTGGCGCGCCATTCGACTGACATTCAAATACCGTCTTACCATTGTGATCACGGTGTTGTGCGCGCTCTTTTTGGCGTTTTTCTGGGGGGCCAACATCACGGCGGTCTTCCCCTTGGTACAAATCTCCTTCAATGGCGAGACCGTCGGCGACTACTGGACCAAAGAGATCGCGGCCAAAACCGACGCGCTGGCGGAGTATAAAATTAAAAAGGCCGCTTTGCAAGATGAATTAAAAGGTCTCCTGGCCGAGGACGGGAAGATTCTCCTCCCCAAAACGGACCAGCGGTACGCCGAGGTTCAAAAAGGGCGCCTGGCCCTGGGAAAACTCCAGCGGGACGAGCAGACCGCCGAGAAGGGGCTCGACGGTCTTCGCCGCGCCCAGCCGTACGTCGACCGTTTCGCGCCGAAAACCCCGTACGGGACGGTGGTAGTCCTGATGCTTCTGGTCATCGCCGGAACGGTGATCAAATCGATCTTTACCTATATTCACACCTATCTGTCGACCCGGCTCGGAATGCTCGGGATCTACGAACTGCGGGAGCTGTTCTTCAGCAAGGCGATCCATTTCGAGGTCGATTACTATTCGACCCACGGCGTCGCGGACACGATGAGCCGTTTCACCAACGATACCGGGGGAATCGCCAACGGGATCACCATCTTCTACGGCAAGCTGATTCGGGAGCCGCTGAAATTGATCGTCTGCCTCATCGGCGCGGCGCTGATCAGCTGGCAGCTTCTGCTGCTGACGCTCGTCTTTATTCCCGCCGTCGGCTGGATGATCGTCTGGATGGCCAAAAAAATTAAAAAGACCGTCCGCAACGCGCTCCAAGAGATGGTCAATATGTACGCCCGGATCGGCGAGACCTTTCGTTCGATTCGAATCATTAAAGTCTTTAATCGAGAGCGCCTGGAGCGGGCGAAATTCCGCCGCACTAACCGAAAGAACCTACAGAAAGGCCTGAAAACCGCGAAGTACAACGCGCTGATCAGCCCGATGACCGAAATCATGGGGATCGCGATCCTCGTCACCGTCATCCTCTTCAGCGCCTGGCTGGTCATTACCGGCGAGACCTCCATCTGGGGGATCCCGATGCTCCGGCATCCCCTTTCCCTCGGCGGCATTATCCTCTTCTTCGGTTTTTTGATCGGCGCCTCCGACCCGGCGCGGCGTCTGTCCGATATCTTCTCTCAGCTCCAAGGCGCGGTCTCGGCGGCCGACCGGGTCTATGAGATCATCGACCGCGAGAACACCCTCCCCGAGGCGGTTTCCCCCAAGCGGCTGCGCCGGTTCGAGAGGCGCATCGTGCTGGAACATGTTGATTTCTCGTACGACATCGAGCGGCAGCGGATCTCCCACGCGCTGGAGAGGACGCAAAAAGAAAAGACAAAAGAAACATCGGCAGCCAACGGTCGCGCGCCGAATTTCGTTTTGCGCGATATCTCGCTCGAGATTCCGTTCGGCGAGACGGTCGCCATCGTCGGGTCGTCGGGGTGCGGAAAGAGCACGCTGCTGAGCTTGATCCCCCGTTTCACCGACCCGACCAGCGGCGTGGTCTCGATCGACGATATTCCGCTGACCGATATTCGGCTGTTTGATCTGCGGCAGCAGATCGGGCTGATCACGCAAAACCCGATCCTCTTCAATGCCACCGTCGAAGAGAACATTCGCTACGGGACCTATGGCCGGTCGTTCGACGAGGTGGTCGAGGCGGCCAAGCGCGCCTATGCCCACGACTTTATCGTCAACGACCTCGAGGACGGCTACCGGACAAATGTCGGCCCCGACGGCGCGCGCCTGTCCGGGGGACAGATGCAGCGAATTACGATCGCGCGGGCAATTCTCAAAGATCCCCGTATCCTTCTCCTCGACGAGGCGACCAGTCAGATCGATATGGAGAGCGAACGGCTCATCCATGAGGCGCTCAAGGGGTTCATCGGCCGAAGGACAACCATCATTGTCACCCACCGCCCTGGCGCGCTCCCCCTGGCCGACCGTGTCGTCGTGATGGAAGACGGATGGATTCGTCATGTCGGAACCCATGAGGAGCTGATGAAAGAAAGCGACTTTTATCGAAACATCTTTACCAACCCGATGGAACAGCCGGCGCACAAAACCAGCCCGGCGCAGAACTAACAGCCGACTGGGAAAGAACAATGCCGCGCTTGTGTTTTCTTCCGATTCTCCTGTGCGCCTGGATTGGCGCGGCGCTTCAGGCGGCCGATACCGGCACGGAACAGCCGGAGGAATTTCTGACTCCCGAAGCGGTTCTGCGCGCTATCGAAGGGGGAGTCGACTATCTGCGTTCGACACAAAACCCGAACGGTTCGTGGGAAGGGTTCCCCGGCTACGAACCGGGGGGAACCGCTCTTGTCCTATTGGCACTTCTGGCCTCCGGGGCGACCCCCGACGACCCGGCCGTAACCAAGGGACTGGGGTATATACGCCAGTTTCCCAAAGAGCCGGCCCAGTGGCAAACCTATCCTGTCTCGCTTCAGACCATGGTTCTGTGCCAGGCGGGAAATACCGATGAGGACCGTGCCCTTATCGAGCGAAACGTCAAGTGGCTGGCCGATCGGCAGTTTCGAACCAACAACGCCTATCGAGGGGGATGGTCCTACACCGGCGATGTCCCGGAGAACAGCCGGACGGACAATTCCAACTCACAGTTCGCCGCGCTGGCGCTCTACGAGGCGCGGAGGATCGGCGTCCAGGTTCCGGACGAAACCTGGACGCTTCTGCGGGACTATTGGATTCGGATGCAGAACCCCGACGGCTCGTGGGGCTACAAAGCCGGCACCGCCGCCAAACGCTCGGGGGGGAACCCATCGCAGGAACTCACCGGAAGCGGATCGGGGACGGGGAGTATGACCTGCGCGGGAATCGCCGCCTTGGCGATCGCCGGGGATGTCGAAAATAAAGGAGCCGCGCGAATCGACGCCGACCGAGTCGAGTGCTGCCAGCCGACCGAGGGAGATCTCTCATCGCGGATCGATCGGGGTTTGGCCTGGCTCGGGAAGCACTTTAGTGTTCGGCACAACCCGGGGACCGATATCGGATCCGACTCCTGGCTGTTCTACTATCTCTACGGCGTGGAACGGGTCGGACGGCTCACCTCGAACCGGTTCATCGGCCAAAGCGACTGGTACCGTGAGGGGGCCGACTTCCTTCTGCGCAAAAAGGGGATGCTCAACAAGTACTGGAAGGCGGGAACCGACCTGGAGAAGGTCAACTCCATCTCGACCGCGTTCGCCCTGCTGTTTCTCTCCAAAGGACGCTGGCCGGTCCTGATCTCCAAACTCCGCTACGAGGCCCCCGAACAGCCGGAAGGGGAGGCGTGGAATCTCCATCCGAACGATCTGGGACACCTGACCGAATTCATCGAAAGGCGGTGGCAGCGCAATCTGATCTATCAGGTGATCGATGCCTCCAAGGCGACGGTCGACGATTACATGCAGACCCCCGTGCTGTATATCTGCGGCCGCGTCTCCCCCTTGCCGGAAGACCCCAACGCCCGAAAACAGTTGGTCGAGAACCTGCGCGGATACCTGGAACAGGGGGGATTCATCCTTGCCGAGGCGCTCGACGGCGACACAACCTTTCGTTCGGGGTTCTTCGAGCTGGTCGCCGAACTGTTCCCCGACCAGCCGCAGGGAGGACTGCGTCTGCTCCCCGAAGACCATCCGGTCTGGAATCAGGAAGCCGTCATCCCGAGCGATTTGCTTCGCCCCCTGTACGGGGTCGATTTCGGCTGCCGAACCAGCGTGATCTTTATCGGGGATCCGACCGGCGCCGCCATGCCGGACGGCGGCGCGATCAGCGTCGGCGACGTGCGAAGTTCCGTCTCCTGCCTTTGGGAACTGGGGCAGCAGTCCGATCGCCCGCTCCCCGAGAAGGTCAATACAGAAGTCGCCGCGGCTTTCGCCCTGGGGGAAAATATCTTGGCCTACGCCACCGGACGGGAGCTGCGTTTCAAAGAAGATACCCCCGATAAGGTCTCGCTCGGAACCGATGCCCCAAGCGCCAGCGGCCTTTTTGTCGGCATTCTCGACCATGGAGGGGGATCGCGCTGTGCCCCTCGGGCGATTCCGAACCTGATGAAACAGCTGGCCAGCGACTTCGGAATCCCGGCCGAAACCGAGGTCGGGCTGGTTCGCGCCTCGGGAGACGACCTGTATCGCTACCCGATTCTTTTCCTGCACGGCCGCGGCGCGCTGAATTTCACCGACGAACAAATCACGCGGCTTCGGCTCTACTTCGATCGAGGAGGGTTCCTCTTTGCCAACGCGATTTGCGCCGCGCCGGCGTTTGACCGATCGATTCGAGCGGAACTGAAAAAGATCTTCCCCGATACCCC
>CADBTE010000324.1 GCA_902797455.1 uncultured Planctomycetota bacterium
AGTTCGCCGAGGCGATCGCCGAGCTTCAGACGGCGCAGCAGGATGAGTCGATCAAGTCGGACTGCGCCCTGGCGATTGCCTTCTGTTTCGAGAAGCTCAAAAAGCACAAGCTGGCGATGACCAATTACGAAACGGCCATTCGTCTGCTGGGGAACAAGGTCAACGAACCGCTCAAGCGCGCGCTGTACGGCGCCGCGCGGCTGAGCGCCGTGCTCGGCGATTTTAAAACCGCCGAACAGTACGCCACCCGCCTGGCTGGGATAGATTTTTCTTACAAAGATATCGCTCAGCTCCTTGACAAGATCACCGAACGGTTGCAAAATTAGCTCTCGATTGTATAAGTAAGCGTGCACGGTTAAGAAGGGGGCGCCCTTCCGACCCCGCGCGCAGGTAATACGTCCCCCAACGATGCCGGGGCCGCCGCTAAAAAGCGGCCCCGCGGCGTCATCAACCCAAAGCGAGAATATGCCCAATACCAAAAGTGCGAAAAAGCGGCTCGTCCAGAACGAGAAGACCCGTCTGCGTAACCGTTCGGCCCGTTCGGTCGTCCGTAACCGGATCAAGAAACTGATCGCCACCCTCAAGACGGGTGATTTCGCCGCCGTCGAAGAGCAGTTCAAGTCGGTTTGCTCGTCGCTCGACCGCGCCGCCGCGAACAAGATCTGGCACCGCAACAACGTCAGCCGCAAAAAGTCCCGTCTTTCCGCGCTGATCCGCAAGACCAAGCTGGCCGCCGGCCAGAAGCAGTAAAATTTCCGCCGCTTTCCCCCGATTAGGAGCTTTTTGGGCCCCTCGGGGGGCGGATGTGCGGTTCTTTTGGAAAGACGCGCGGGCGAAGAAACCGCGCTTGCGCGCTGTCACCTGTGGTTGCCGTGACAGCGCGGCCTTTTTTAGCGCTGTGCGCTGCGACACTGTTTTGTCCGTGGGAAGGAGACTGTTATGTCAGCCATCACGCTTCGGATCATCGACGGGCCCGACCGCGGCAAAGTCTTCGAGAACCTCACTCTTCCGGTTACCCTCGGGAGGGACGACGGCAATTTAGTCGTCCTCAACGACGACCGGGTGAGCCGCTTTCATGTCAAGTTCTTTGAGGAGAACGGCAAAGTGGCTTTGGTTGACCTGGGGAGTACCAACGGCACCCTGATCAACGGCGAGCCGATCAGTATTTGGGCGATGCGTCCGGGCGACGTCATTCTGCTCGGCCGAACCTACCTGCTGTTCGGCACCAAGGCCGAGATCGCCTCGCGCCTGCGCACGCTGTCGCGCGGCGGCGCCGCCAAAGACCCCACTGTTCCCGAAGGGGCATCCCCTGTCTCGATGGGGAGCTCCCCGCCGAACGAGTCGGTCAGCTTAGGCGGAACCGAAAGCAATTCGGCGACCGAGATCTTCAGCACCTCGCTTCAGGTTCTCGAGCGCGAGTTTCTCGCCGAGCTGTCTCCCAGCGAGATCGCTCAGCTCCACTCGCTGACTCCTCCCCCCCTCCCCGACTCGTTCACCGCCGATCAGGCGCAGTGGCTGTCGCAGTGGCTGCTTTACATCACCCTGCGGCTTCGCGTGATCACCGGCTCGGTCTCTTCCCCCGGCGCCAAAGACGCCAACGTCGACGAGCTCTTCGCCCAGCGCCGCGGCGAGAAAAAAGACCGCGCCCGCAAAACGGCCGAGGAAGCCGACGACTCGCGCGTCACGCTCCCGCCGCGGCAGTGGCAGAACCTTCTGGACCTGTACGGCCTGGTCTCGCATTACCTGTCGCACATCAACAGGTAGTTTTAAGCGTTTTTTAAGCGAACTTCCCCCCCAGCGCGGCCAGTTCTCGGCGCCAGGGGCGCAGCTCTTCGCGGAAACAGTCGCTCCAATAGAAGATTCCCCCCTTCGCGGCGGGGAACCCGAGCGCGAAGACCAGCGCGCGGTCGACGTCGTCTTTGCCCGCGACGATCCCCTCTTCTAAGATTCTTTCCCCTTCGCGCAGGATTCCGAGGAACAGCCGCGCGGCAATTTCGTCTTCGCCGCTTTCGCGCTTGATCCCGTACGCCGACCCCCAGCGCGCGCGGATCGAGGCCAGCAGTTCGCCCAGGGTCGGGTCCTCGGCCCCCAGATCGGCCCAATTCCCCGCGCTGGCGTAGCGATAGAAGCCGACACCGTTTTTGCGTCCCAGGCGGCCGCCGTCGACCATCAGGGGGAGCAGTTCCATCGCGGCGATCCGCTCGGGAAAGACCTTGTAGAAGGTCCAGCCGCTGTGCATCGTCACATCGAGCCCGATTTCGTCGATGATCCGAAACGGCCCCATCTCCATCCCGAACCGCCGGGCGGCCGACTCGATTTTTTCCATCGGGGTCCCCTCGATCAACAGTGCCATCGCCTCGTCGAGATAGGGATTCAGGAGCCGATTGACGAGGAACCCGGGCCCATCGCCGACGGTGATCGGCCGTTTATCGATCGCCTCGGCTAATCGCCGCGCGGCGGCGGCGGTTCGCGGGGCGCAGTTCGGCGAGGGGATCACCTCGACCAGAGAGCGCTTTCGGACCGGGTGAAAGAAGTGAAACCCGCAGAAACGCTCGGGCGCTAAGTGCCCTTTTGCCGGCAGCCCCTCGGCCAGATCGGCGATGCGCAGTGTCGAGGTATTCGTCAGAAGGATCTTATCGGCGCTCAGCAGCGGCTCAATCTGGCGGTAGAACTTCTGCTTGACCTTCAGTTTTTCGACGATCGTCTCGATAATCACCCCCGCGCGGTCCAGTTCGGCGGCGCCGCTTAAAACGCTCAGAAGCCGCCGGACCCGAGCGCGCGCCTCGGCGCCGGCCCCCTCGCCCCCATCGGCCAGCTGGGCGGCCAATTCCTCGGTGACCCGCCCACCGGCGCGAGCGAGCGCCTCGGGGCTGCTGTCGTACAGCGCCGCCGGCAGACCCGCGCGCAGGAACGCCGCGGCGATCGAGCAGCCCATCAGCCCCGCG
>CADBTE010000325.1 GCA_902797455.1 uncultured Planctomycetota bacterium
CCGGGGCTGGGCCGACGGCTTCCACTGGAAGATAGATTACTGGGAGATCTGGAACGAGCCGGATGTCGTCCCTCAGATGTGGCGCGACAGAGATTTTCAAACCTACTGCGATTTCTATGTCCTCGTGGCGAAGCGCTTAAAGAGCGAGTTTCCCGACATTGCGGTCGGCGGTCCGGCTTTCGCGTCTCCCGGGGATGAAAAAGTCAAAATGTTCCTCGATGCCGTCCAGCGCGAGAATGCCCCCCTGGATTTCTTCTCGTGGCATTGCTACACGACCGATCCTCATTTGATGATCGATAATGTCCCGAAATTCCGCGCCGAGCTCGACCGGCGCGGATTCACGAAGACCGAACTGCACCTAAACGAATGGCACTATATCGAGGCCCCCAACAGCGAGCATATCCGCAACGATATGAACGGCCCCGACTCGGCCGCCTTTACCGGCTATGTCCTCAGCCGCTGGCAGGATGTCCCTCTCGATATGGGGAACTTTTACGCCACCTGGATATCGAGCTACGGTCTGCTCGATGAGTCGGTCAAACTTGGGGTGTTCGACCCTAACCTCAATAAGCGCCCCCCCTACTTTGTCTTTATCGCCTTCGCTGATCTGCTGGACCGTACTCCCGAACGAGTCCGAACCGAAGACCGTGAGAACGTCTCGCTCTTGGCCGGTGTGGGCAAGGATGGGCAAAAGGCGCTTTTGGTGAGCTGCTACAAAGAGTCGCTCCCAACGCTCCAGATCGCGCTGGCCGGCGCTCCGGAGTCGGGGAAGGTCCGCGTGAAGCGAATCGATTTTGAGAACGTCTGGACCGAGGAGGAAGTCGAGTACAGCGGATCGACGCTGAAGATCGCCAACCGGGAAGGGTCGTTCGTTTTGATGATCACCTGGGAGTAAAACCGATGCTGACGATCACCGTGGCGGTTAACGACGACGCCCGCGAAGGGGTGGAAGGCGAACATGGTCTTTCCCTGATCCTTCGCCGCGGCCGGCGGCTGGCTCTGGTCGATTTGGGGGCCGGCCGAACAACCGCTCAAAACCTTGCCCGCTTCGGTGTTGATTTCGCCGAAGTGGACGATGTTTTCTTTAGTCACGGCCACTATGACCATACCGGCGGACTGGCTTCGGCGGCGGGGCGTCTCGCGAAGGCCCGCTTTTGGCATGGGCCGGGCCTTACCCGGCGGCGCTGGCGCGTGGAGCCGGATTTGACGCGCCAAATCGGGATGCCCGAGCCATGCCTCGCTGCCTGGGGAGCTTTGGCGCCCGAGCGGCTGCGCGAGGTCAGCGCGCCGGCGACGTGCCGCTTCGGCGGTAAAGACATTCTTTTGACCGGACCGATTCCGCGCCGCAGCGGGGAAACGGCCGGGGGACCGTTCTTTCTGGACAGCTCCGGGGCGCGGCCGGATACGATCGACGATGAAATCGCGCTGGCCATCCCCCTTCGCGGCGGCGGGTCACTCTTGATCACGGGGTGCTGCCACGCGGGATTGATCAACACCTTGGAGCATTGCCGCCGGTTAGGGCTGACCATTACCGCCGTTTTTGGGGGGCTGCACCTCAATCGCGCCGGCGAGGATCGTCTGCGCCGCACGGCCGATTACCTCAACGGCTCTTCGGTGGAGCGTTTGATCCTGACCCACTGCACCGGGGCCGAGGCGGGGGAGTTCCTGGCTCGGCAGTTCCGGGGAGAGACAATCTCGGCGCTGGCGGGGGACACGCTGGAGTTTTAACCCTTATTCATCCCGGCCGCGCCGCCCCGTCCAACTGCCGGGGCGGTTGCTGATATCGCCGCCGCGGCCGCCTAATTTCTGGGGCAAGGCACCGCTTCGCCGAGCTTCTGCCGCTGCATATCCTCCGGAATCGCCGTCCCGTAGAACTGGCAGTTCGAGTCGAGCCACAGATAGATCGTCCGCAGCTCTTGGTCTGTCAATCCGGTCTTCTCCCGGTGGTTGGCGTCCGCCAAAATCGCCGTCAGCGGCGACTCATCGGCGGCGCATTTCCCCGGAAACGACACGATCCGGCTCAAACCGCCGTTGCCGGTCTGACCGAAAGTGCTGCCCCAATCAAAAAAGCGAACATAGGGGCGCAGACTGTCGTACGAAATCGAAAACCGCTCGTGATCCAATCCCCGCAGATCGGGTTTGGCCGCCTTGTCGCCGCCGTCGTGGCACGAAACGCA
>CADBTE010000326.1 GCA_902797455.1 uncultured Planctomycetota bacterium
CTCTCGGCGGCGCGCCGAATGAAAACAACACCAGCCGCCTTATCCGCTTATTCCGCTTGATAAGGCCCCCCTAAAAGAACGGAAGAAAAACCATGCGTATGTCACCCAAGTCTCCGCTCACCCCCCCGGCCGCGGCGCTGATAACCCTGCTCGCCTTCCTGGCGCTGGCCCCGGGCGCTCAAGCCGACGATTTCACCTGCACCAAACTGCTGCGCTACCCCGATATCTCCTCCGACGCGGTCGTCTTCGTCTACGCCGGCGACCTGTGGCGCGCCCCGCTGGCCGGCGGCCAGGCGATCCGCCTCACCGCCCACGAGGGGCTGGAGCTCTTCCCGAAATTCTCCCCCGACGGAAAGTGGATCGCCTTTACCGGCCAGTACGACGGCGATGAACAGGTCTACGTCATCCCCGCCGAAGGAGGCGTCCCCAAGCAATTAACCTATTACCCCAACCCCCAGCCGAGCGCCCCGCGCCGCGGCTACGACGCCCAGGTCATGGGCTGGACCGCCGACGGCCGACAGATCCTGTTCCGCAGCGGACGCGGCGGCAACGGGGTCGATTCCCTCACCGCCCTGTATACCGTCTCGATCGACGGCGGCCTCCCGGAAAAACTCCCCATGCCGAGCGCCGGGGCCGGCGATATCGCCGCCGACGGCCAGCGGGTCGTCTACTCCCCGCTGTTCCGCGACTTCCGCCACTGGAAACGCTACTCCGGCGGCTGGGCGCAGTACCTGCTCGTCTACGACTTCCAAAGCAAAACCTATACCCGCGTTCCGACCACCGAACGTACC
The DNA here is from genome assembly GCA_902797455.1 of uncultured Planctomycetota bacterium. Taxonomy (GTDB): domain Bacteria; phylum Planctomycetota; class Planctomycetia; order Pirellulales; family Thermoguttaceae; genus RUG695. Next base: position 792 of record CADBTE010000326.1, read on the forward strand.
GACCGCGATCCGATGTGGGTCGGGTCGGAGGTGTACTTCCTCTCCGACCGCGACGGTACCCTGAACCTCTACCGCTTCGCCGGCCAGGATGTCCAGCAGTGCACCCGCCACAACGATTGGGACCTGCGCTGGGCCTCCAGCGACGGCCGCTCGCAGATCGTCTATGAAATGGGCGGGGAACTGTACCGCTACGATACCGCCACCGGCCAGGAAAGCCGCATCCCGATCCACGTGCCGCACGACGGCCTGGCGGCCCGGCCCGAGCGGATCAACGCCGCCGACTTTATCGAGTCGTTCGAGCTGGCCCCCGGCGGTAAGCGCATGATCTTTACCGCGCGCGGAGACCTGTTCACCGTCCCGGCCGAAAAAGGTAATACCCGCAATCTCACCCGCACCAGCGGCGTACACGAGCGCGGCGGCGTCTGGTCGAAGGACGGCCGCCGGATCGCGATGATCTCGGACAGTACCGGCGAGGATCAGGTCTGGCTGGCCGACCCGCTCGGGAAAACCCCGGCGCGGCAGATCTCCGACTCGATGACCTCAATGCTCCATAACCTGACGTGGTCCCCCAAAGGAAACGCCGTGAGTTTCCACGACGCCGATAACCGGCTGTGGATCCTCACCGAGCCGGAAAACGGCGCGGGCATGTGGAAGCCGACTGAGGTAGTCCGCGACCCGAACGGCGGGGATTTAAACGTCAGCTGGGCGCCGGACGGCAGCCGCCTGGCGTATACCATGGAAGGTGAAAACTACTATCGAACGGTCTGGATCTACGACCTGGCGACCGGCGAACATCACCGGGTGACCGATCCGATGTTCGATTTCCGCTCCCCGGCGTGGGATCTTAACGGCGATTGGCTCTATATGATCGGCCAGTGCGAGTTCTATCCGCAGATCAGTACGATCGAATGGAACTTCGCCGCCAACCGTATGGACGGGCTGTTCGCCGTGGCGCTGCGCAAAGATGTCGAAAACCGGTTCGGGCCGGAAAGCGACGAGGCCGATACCGAGGACGAAAAGGACGAGGAGAAAGCCGAGGATCAAAAGCCCGAGGACGATAAAGCCAAAGACGATAAGGCCAAAGAGGACGACGCGAAAAAGTTCGCCGTCGATTACGACGGGATCGAAGGACGGATCGTTCGTCTGCCGATGACCAGCGAGAACTACGAGGGGCTGCTGGCCGCCGACGGGTTCCTCTACTGCTTCCAGGCGGGCGCGAACTTCTACGGCCGCGACAGCTACGCCAAGACGAAACTGACCGCGTTCAATCTGGAGAAGAAAAAGTCGTCGGTCTTCGCCGAGGATGTGACCTCCTATACGATCTCCCCCGACGGGAAGTCGATCGGCTATAAGAGCGGGGAATCGTACCGCGTCGCGGCGGTCGGCGAAAAGGCGTCGGACGACGATAAACAGATCTCCACCGGCGATATGACGATGGACCGCGACCCCGGCGAGGAGTGGAACGAGATCTTCAATGAGGTCTGGCGCCGGTACCGCGATTACTTCTACGTCAAAAATATGCACGGCTACGACTGGAATAAAATCGGCGCGCAGTACCGCTCGCTTCTGCCGTACGTGGCGCACCGAAGCGACCTGACCTATGTTCTGACCGAGATGATCTCGGAGCTGTCGTCGGGGCATACCTACGTCGATAACGGCGACTACGTCGTTCCGAAGCGGCTCAAGTCGGGGCTGGCCGGGGCCGAGTTCGCGCTGGACCGCGCCGTCGGAAGATATAAAATCGCGAAGATCTACCCCGGGCAGAACAGCGAGGAGAAATACCGCTCCCCCCTGACCGAGGTCGGGGTCGACGTGAAGGTCGGCGACTACGTTCTGGCGATCGACGGGGAGGAGCTGCTCGGCGGCGATAACCCCTACCGCCTGCTGCGCGGCAAGGCGAAGCGGACGGTTACCTGGCGGGTCGCCTCTAAGAGCGACGGAAGCGACGCCCGGGAAATCACCTATCGGCCTATCGAAAACGAGGCGAATCTCCGGTACCTTGATTTTACCCTGCGCGCGGCCAAACGGGTCGAGGAGGCCACCGGCGGCCGGGCGGGGTATCTGCATATCCCCGATATGGGGGCCAACGGCGGGTACGAGTTCCTCAAGTGGTACTATCCGCAGCTGCGCAAAGAGGGGCTGATCATCGACGACCGCAACAACGGCGGGGGGAATATCTCCTCGTGGATCCTGGCGCGGCTGAATCAGCGCATGCTCGGGACCCGGTTCGGCTCGATGCGCGATACCCCCACCACCTACCCGTCGTTCGCCTGCAACGCCCACCTGGTCTGCCTGATCAACGAAACCTCGGCCAGCGACGGCGATATCTTCCCCTACTACTTCCGCGAGAATAAACTCGGGCCGATCATCGGCAAGCGGTCGTGGGGCGGGGTCGTCGGAATCACCAGCTTGGGCCCGCTGACCGACGGCGGAACCGTTTACGTTCCGCTCAGCGCGACGAACGACAAGACCGGCCAGTACGTGATCGAGGGGCATGGGGTCGATCCCGATATCGAGGTTTGGCAAAATCCGCTCGATCAGGCCGCGGGGATCGACGACCAGCTGGAGCGGGGGATCATCGAGATCATGAAGAAGATCGAGGCCGAGCCGCGCACCCTGCCGAAGCGCCCCGCCGATCCGGTGAAGTCGCAGGACAAGCCGGCCCTGGCGCCGTGATCGTTTTTGTTTTACCGGCCCTCTTAAGCGAGACGCTATGGCACTGCATATCAAAACCTTTGTGAACTCCGATTTCAGCGAGAACATCTTCGTCCTTTGGCGCGACGACGCGCCGAAACACGGCGCGGGGCTGACCCCCTGCGTGGTGGTCGATCCGGGGCTGGAACCCCAAGAGGCGATTCGGTTTATTCAGGATCACTCGCTCCTGCCCGAGGCGCTTTTGATCACCCATGGGCACTGCGACCATATCGCCGGGGTCGACGCTTTTGTCCGGATCTGGCCGGCGGCCGATATTTTAATCGGCGCCGGCGATCGAGCGAAACTGTCCGACCCGGAGGGGAATCTCTCGGCCTACTTCGGGGTTCCGATCACCGTTCACGACGCCACCGCGGTACTGTCCGACGGCGAGACGTTCACCCGCGCCGGACTGTCGCTGCGGGCGGTCGAGATCCCCGGACACAGCCAAGGGCATATGGTCTACGAGCTGCTCGATACCGAGCCGGCGGCGGTCTTCGTCGGCGATGTGATCTTCGCCGGAAGCATCGGCCGAACCGATTTCCCCGGCGGGAGTACCCGTCAGCTGCTCGACGGAATCCGCAAACGTATTTTGACCCTCCCCGACGATACGATCCTCTATACCGGCCACGGGCCGTCGACGACCCCGGGGGAAGAGAAGGTTCGGAATATGTGGCTGTAAAGCGCAGGGGTATCAGGTATTAAGCGTATTTGGGCCTTTAAGTATATTTTTGGTCTTCGGATCAAAGCCGTTTTTATCTCACCGCCTCAGGAAAGGATATCACCGCTATGAATCGACGTCATTTCTTCCAGCAAACCGCCGCGGCCGGTCTGTTCGCCGCCCTGGCCGCCAAAAGCGGCTCGTCCGTTAAAGCCGGCGCCGACGCCAAAAAGCCGCTGCTCCACGGACTGATCAGCGCCGTCTTTACCCCGTTTAAGCCGGACGGAACCCCCAATGTCGATATCGTCCCCAAGTACGTCGATTACCTCGTCGATTCCGGGATCAACGGCATCTATATCTGCGGTTCCACCGGTGAGGGGCCGAGCTTGAGCGTCGCCGAGCGCAAAGCCCTCGCCGAGGCGTTCGTCGGCGCCGCGAAAGGCCGGATCACCGGCGTGGTCCAGGTCGGCGCCAACGCCGAGAGCGACTGCCAGGAACTGGCCGCCCACGCCGAGGCGCTCGGCGCCGACGCGATCAGCGCCAACGCCCCGAGTTACTTCAAGATTCGGGACACCCAGACGATGGCCAGCTGGCTGATCGATATCGCCTCGGCCGCGCCGAATACCCCGATCTACTACTACCATATTCCGTCGCTGACCGGCGTCGATATCGATATGGGGGTTCTTCTGGCCGAAATGGAGAAGAACTGCCCGACCTTCCGCGGCGTGAAATTCTCGGACACCATCGGCCACCGCTTCCTGGAGATCACCCAGTACGGCGGCGGCAAATACGAGGCGCTGTGGGGCTGCGACGAGTCGCTCATGACCGGGTTCGCCCTGGGCGGCTGCGGCGGGATCGGAAGCACCTACGCCCTGTCGCCGAAAGTCTATCACCAGCTGCTCGAGGCGATCGACGCCGGCGACTGGGCCGAGGCGCGCAAGGTTCAGCTGAAGATCTGGAAATTCGTCCAGGTGCTGTTCAAGCACAAGATCAACTCGGCCAGCCGGCTGATTATGGAACGGGCCCTCGGCGAGAAGTTCGGCCGCAGCCGGCTGCCGCTGTACGCCGACGCCTCGGATATCGACCAAGCGGCGTTCGACGCCGATATCGCGGCGCTTCAGCTGCCGTAAAATACGGTTCGACACGTTCACCCGCGCGCCGCTTTCACCGTCAGGGATACCTCTATGAACCGACGTGAATTTCTCACCCGCTCGGCCGCCGTGTGCTCGGCCGGCTGGCTTTCCCGGTATTTCCCCCTTCGGGCCGAGGAAGACCTCCCCGCGCTCAAGATTACGGAGCTGACGATTCCGCTGCCGATCGAGCGGGAGTTCTCGGCGCTGCA
>CADBTE010000327.1 GCA_902797455.1 uncultured Planctomycetota bacterium
GCGCGCGAGACGCGGGCGATCTGCTCGGCCAGATGATTGACGGAATCCATCACAATACCGCGATCGTTCGGAGGGCAGAACCCCTCACCGGAGATTTTAAGAACGACACGGCGTTGTTTGGGTTGATTCTGTGACATTGATTCCTTTCAACTTCCCGCGGGGTGAATAATCTGGCGACAAAGCGCGGACACAAAAAAACGATCCGCCCCCTCATTATAAAGGAAGGGCGGATCGTTTCAAGAGAACAGGCGCGCGTCGGCGCGCCCCAAGGTTTGCCGCGCCGCAGCGCTTACTTGCCGAGGAGCCAGTGGTGCATCTTCGTGATCTTCAGACCACCGTCGGCGGCCGCCTGGCCGACCGACTTGGCCGCGTCGAGAACGTACGGCTGATCGAGAAGGCAGATCTCTTTGAGGACGGCCTTGACGCGGCCGTCGACGATCTTCTCGAGAATGTTCTGCGGCTTGTTGGCGTTCTGCTGCTTGGTCTGCTCCATCGCGATTTCGCGCTCTTTGGCGATGACCTCGGCCGGGATATCAGCGTCGCACAGCGCCTTCGGATTCATCGAGGCGACGTGCATGCAGATATTATTGGCCAGCTCTTCGTTGTCCCCCTCGACCTCGAGGATGACGCCGATCGCGTTATTGTGATGGACGTAGGTCCCGGTCTTGCTGTCGGTTCGCAGAATACGGGAGCAGCGGAAGACCTCACGGATCTTATTGACCAGGTCGTCGAAGACCATCCGAATAGAGACGTCTTTGCCCGGGAACGGCTGCTCGAACAGCTCGTCGACCGTCGCGGCGCCGGGGCCCTCGGCCAGCTGCTTGGCGATACCCTCGCACATAGCGATGAACTCGGCGTTATTGGTCACCGGGGCGGACTCGCAGAGCATCTCGACCATCGAGGTCACGCCGTTGGCCCCCTTATAAATGGTGATACGGCCGCATTCGGTCACGCGGTCCTGACGCTTCTCCATCGTCTTTTTGCCCGACTTGCGCAGCAGCTCAATCGCTTTCTCCTGATCGCCGTCGGCCTCGCTGAGGGCTTTTTTGCACTCGAGCATCGGAAGCCCGGTCTTCTCACGGAACGCCTTCACCATAGCGGCGGTAATTTCCGGCATAGTAATACTCCTTTATATGAGGTGTTTTGAGAACAATATTTTAGATTGGACGACGCCCGCGGGCCGCCCGATTACCGGTTCGGCCCCGGGCGCGGAAAAACAATCTTACTCGGCGTCTTTGACGGGCTCTTCACCGGCCGTCTTCGCGGTGGCGGCCTCGCCCGCCCCCTCCAAGATGGCGTCGGCCAGCTGCGAGAGGACCAGATCGATCGAGCGGATCGAATCGTCGTTGCCCGGGATCGGCAGATCGACTTCGTCGGGATCGGAGTCGGTATCGATCAGAGCGACCGAGACGGCGCCCATCGTGCGGGCTTCGTGAACGGCATTCTTCTCTTTGCGGGGGTCGACGATAACGAGAACCTCGGGATAGCGGTCCATATTGCGGATGCCGTTGAGGTTGCGGAACATCTTTTTGTACTCGCGCTGCAGCGAGGCCTGCATCTTCTTCGAGTAGGTCGACAGCCCCTTGTCTTCCTCTTTGTTTTCCATAATGGCTTCCAGCTCTTCGAGGCGGCCGAGACGGCTGCGGATCGTCCGGAAGTTGGTCAGGGTACCGCCGAGCCAGCGCTCGCTGACGTAGGGCATACCGCATCGCTCGGCCTGGGCCTGAACGGTTTCGGACGCCTGGCGCTTGGTCCCGACGAACAGAACGGTACCGCCGGCGGCGACCACCTGCCTGAGGTATTTCTTCGCGCGGAGAATCCCGCGGACGGTCTCGCGCAGATCGATGATGTGGATGAGCTTGCGGCGGCCGTAGACATACGGACGCATCTTCGGATTCCAATGACTGGCGCGGTGCCCCAGATGGACGCCCGCGTCGAGGAGATCTTGAACCTGAATCGAGAGTTTCTCTGCCATTTCAGCAACCTTCCTATTTGTCTCGCACCGGTCCATCGCAAGCGCGACACGCGGTCATCTTGAGCGTTCGCCGGAAACGAAACGATAACTTTGTTTTGGTTCGCTCAAATAAACGCCGCTCACGCCGCCATCGGGAGCGAACCGGACCGGCAGGTACCTGCCGGCGGCGCGTTTGGGCACACTACAGTTTGGCGTCATTTTACCGATCAAAGCCCTAACTGTCTAGGGGGCGGCCCC
>CADBTE010000328.1 GCA_902797455.1 uncultured Planctomycetota bacterium
CAGATCATGCCGAGCGTCGAGATGGTCCGTCTGAGCAACCGGGCACCTTCCAGCGAGCCGGTCTGTGTGTGGGACACCCTGCTCGCGGTTCGCGGCGATGATGTCGGCCCAACGCGGGGAGACTCTCTGGCCGATGGGGTGGTTTGCCGCCAGATCGATCGCTCCGCCTCCCGTGTTGGCCAGATCTATCGCTTTTCCCTTCCCCCCTGGGAGCTGCTGACGATGTTCTTCCCTCGAGCCGGGGGGGATATGTTTCCGGAGAACAGCCGCATCGGCTCGGTACTGAACTGTGGGCAAGGGGACTGGTACGGAACGCTCTACTTCGGGCTCCTTCCGCTTCTGGCTGTGTTCTGCGCGCTTGGCCGCCGCCCCAAGGGAAACACCAAGACCGCCGAAGGTCAAACGCCACTTCGTTCCTTTATGGGGGTATTGGCGGTACTGTTGATCCTCGGTTCATTGGGGGCGTTTGGTCCCTGCTGGCTTGCACGCGCCGTGATGGGAACCGATTCGCTGACACCGCGCGCCGGTGATCCGGTTGGCGGTGTCTATTGGCTGATGACGCAGCTTCTCCCCGGGTTTGCGTCCTTTCGTTACCCCGCCAAACTGATGACTTACGCTGCGCTTCCGCTGTGCGCTTTGGCGGTGTTCGGTTACGACGCCTTTCGCGCCGGGGGCGCTGTGCCTGCCGGGCGTCTGGGACGGGGGGGGTACTGGCTGGCTGTTTTGATTCTCCTGGCCGTCGCGCTGGCTTTTTTCCTCCCCTGGGGGGAAGCGTCGGTGGCCGCCGCGTCGCGCCGCTTGCCCGCCTCCCTGTTTGGTCCCCTGAACAACGCGGCGGCGGCGCGCTGTCTGGGCGGCTCGGCCCTTTGGGCCGCGTTTCTTTTGGCCGTCGGCGGCTTCCTGCCGCTGGTCCGACACAAGTGGGGGGACTGCTGGTTTGATCGATCGGTTCTGTTCCTTCTTTTGCTCGATCTGTTTATCGCCGGCCGGTGGCAGGTGGCCACGGTTCCCGACGGCGCGCTGGGGCGGCCGATCGCGCTGGCTGGCTGCGCCGATACAAGCGGCGCGCCGGTGCGGATTCTTCGCTCCGGGCGGCTGTATCCCCCCCGCTTTTTGATCACTTCGTCGAAGAACCGTCCCGCGGAACTGGCCCTTTGGCAGCGGGCAACCCTTCTTTCGCGCTTTGCCGCGCGGGAAGGATTCGCCGATTTGTTCCCTTCCGGAACGATGACTCCCGGCAGTTACGACCAACTCAAAAGAGAACTTTTCCCCGACCCGAAGAGCCCCTCTTACCCCGGCCCCGCGGCCCGGGATCGCGACTCGGTCTTGGCGTTTCTCGACTGCCGTTATCTGCTTCTGCAAAGCGGCCGCCCCGGCAACTTTGCCGCCGAGCCGCTGAGGCCGGACGGCTGCCTTCCCTGGCCCGACGGCCTGGACCTGCGCCGGACGAATACCGCCGATGGGCGTGTTCGGATCTTCCATCGGGAGTTTACCGGCCTTTCCCCGCTGGAGGAGCTGCGCGAGCGTCACCTCTGCCGGGCACCCGAGGGGGAATCGGCACGCATCACCGACTACCGAAGCGAGAAATTGACCATCCAAGCCGAACTGGCCGCTGCCGGTTATTTGACGGTCTGCGAGCAGTACTGGCCCGGCTGGCGCTGCAGCGTCACGCCGATGGTGGACCAGCGGCCCGACCGTTCCCAAACACGCTCGGTGGAGATTCGGCCCTGCTGCGGTTTCCTGCGCCGTGTCGATCTGCCCGCCGGCCGTTGGCAGGTCGAGATGTCGTACCGGCCGACGGCTTTTTACCTTGGGGCGTTGATTTCGATTCTCACCATGGTGTATAATGGGACGGCGCTATGGCTGACGCGGAAGAACTCTTCACGAACCAGCGTCGATCCGGACGGAAATCTTTAGGGGCCCGATACAAGAGAAGATCGATGATGACAGAGAAAATCGAGAACGGGCGATCCGGCGTCCGCAGGTATCTATCGGTTCTCCTCCCCTTGGCGCTGCTGCTGG
>CADBTE010000329.1 GCA_902797455.1 uncultured Planctomycetota bacterium
GCGGTCGCGCTGGATTCCGGTCAGATGCGCATGACCCTCGCCGGGCTCCCCGATGTTCCGGGCAACGCCGCGGCGGTCTTCAACCAGGTGGCCGACAGCGAAATCGTCGTCGACATGATCGTTCAGTCAGACGCTTCCGGCAATGACGCGGTGATCAGCTTTACCGCCCCGCGGATGGATGACGGCCGGCTGACGCGGCTGGCGGCCGATTTAGAGAAAACGCATGGCTGCAAAGCGTCATGGAATCCCCACGTCGCCAAGCTGACCGTCCGCGGAACGGGGCTTCGCAGCCATACCGACCTGGCTCTGCGTCTGTTCGGCGCCCTGGCGAAGGCCGAAATCAACGTCAGCATCATCAACACCAGCGAGCGGAGTTTGAACGTCATTGTCGACGAGAGCAACGGCGGCAAGGCGCTGGAGCTTCTCAGGGAAGAGTTCAAGGAAGACATGCTCTAGTACCCGAGAGTCCCCCTGAGTTTTGGCCATTGAGCAAACTTGCGGGAACACGGACAGAAGAGCCGCCGGCGCGGTTTTTCTGTCCGTGTTTGTTTATATTGTTTATCTTTTCTATTTTATCTCCTGTTGGATGAATTTTGAGTTTTACGCTTAAAATCCAAAATAAACTGTTTATCCCGCCCCGGGTTTGCCGAATTAGGGAAGGAACAATCGTGTTTGGTTCCCTTGCCCTTTGGGGTTAGGGGCCGAGTCGGTGTGTATGACAGAGCGTTTATTCCAGAGGGTGACCTCTGGTGACACCAATAACACTTCAGAAATCAAGATCAGTACAAACGCGTTTCCTGACCCGGCAGGGAAAGATCCTTAGGAGAGGGTCGGTCGGTTCACGGAGAGATCTTGGCAGGAGGAAAAGGGTATGCGACGTTTGTTCGTTTCAACAATGGCGGTGATGATGATCCTGCTCGGCGCAGCTTCTGTCCGGGCCGATAATCAGTCAGAAGCCAACCGGATCGCCAAAAGTCTGAGCCAGGCATTCCCTCAGTATAACATCGAGGTTGCCTACCGTGACGGTAATGTCCGGCTTCGTGGTGAACTGCAGTCCCAGCGCGACCGCGAGGCGATCACCAGATACATTCATCAGATCGCCCGTGTGCGGTCGATCTCCGATCAGTTCACTTTCTCTTCCAGCGCCCCGATGGGGCAGGTGAGCAACGGCGCTTATCAGCAGCCGCTTGCCTCGGCCGATGGGCTGCGGCCGATTTCGTCGGTTCCGGGCAGCGGCGAGATCATGCCGGTCTCGGCCCTGCGCGCCAACGAGCAGGTCTATGTCGCGCAGCTGCCGGCCGGAACGGAAGGAACCTATACCGACTCGGCTCAGCTGGCCGCTCCGTCGATTGTCACCGATAATTCCGGTGTTCAGGTCGGCGGTTCGATGCAGATGGGTTCGTTCCCGAATCAGGGTTACTCGGCGAACTACGCCGCGGTCGAGTCTGACCAGATGCCGATGGGGACGATCGTCGCCGGCGACGGCACTTCGGCTGTCCAGGGTGACTTCGGCGCGCGCGGAAGCTATCCCGGCGCTCCTCGGGGTCAGAACATTGCCGTGGGCCAGAATGGTCAGCAGCCCAATCTGCCGAACTACTCCTGGCCGACGACCGCCGACTACCCGAACTACTCTCAGGTTTCGTACCCGAAGCAGTACGCCGCCGGCGCCTTCCCGTACATCGGCCCCTTCTATCCCTACCCGCAGGTCCCGCTGGGATGGCGCAAGGTGACTATGGAGTGGCACGATGGTTACTGGTGGCTCGACTTCAACGACGGCTCGACCAGTGGTCCGTTCTCTCCGCTGTTCCGTCAGCCGAACCAGTACCGCTAAGCAGCAGCGGCCAAGGAAGTCAGATCGCTCGCTCGATCCGGATAAACTAGGGAAGATAGGTTAAACAAACAATCCGGTCTGAATCGCGGGCATTTCTGGAGTGTTTGGTGAAGCCGGTTTCCTCCTAAAGGGGGAGACCGGCTTTTTCGTCTTTTCGCGGCCGGGTTTTTCCGCCCGCCTCGGTGCTTTTGACCTTATATATCTGTGATCCGAGCGATCCAGGCCGGTGATCCGAGCTCGTGACAAAGTTTGCCGGTTATGATGGTCGTCGGGAAAAGTCTGATTTTTCGTCTGTTTTTTGTTAATTATGCCGGTTGTAGGGACGATACTAGTATTACGGAATGTAACGCATTTACCCAGTAGCAAGGATGCAAAACGATGAATTGGCAACACGGATGGAAATGTTTTCTCGCGGGGCTCGCGATAGCCGGCGCAATGACGGGATGTCAGCCGCAGCAGCCGAAGTTCCTCTTCAGCCGCGGGAATGTCGCTGGCCAATATATTGCTGAGCAGACCAGGATTGAGTACCCGGATACCTGTGTTCCCTCGCTCGATGATGTGGTGAGAACTCAGGCGCCGCTTTCGCTCGACAATCCCGATCCGAAGGAAGAGTGGCAGCTGACACTCGACGAGGTTCGCCAAATGGCCTTGGATAACAGCAAGGTCCTTCGGGAACTTCAGGGGGTGAGCTTCACCAGCGCGGGGGTTCAAGGGAACCCGTCCCTGCTGCTCTCCTATCCGTCGAGCACCCTGACCGTCTGGGATCCGGCGATCATCGAGACCAGTCCGACCTCCGGTGTCGCCGCCGCTCTTTCGGCCTTCGACGCGGTTTGGTCCTCGACCGCCTACTGGCAGAAGGATCGCCTGGCGAACAACGTCAATCCCGCGGCCAGTTCGATCTACTCGACGAAGGTCGACACCGGAACCTTCCAGACCGCTTTGTCGAAGGTTACCGCCACCGGCGGAACCTTCTACGCCGGGACCGGCGTCGGATATGACGCTCAGAACGGCGCCAACCGCATGTGGGGCAGCGACTGGACGAGCTACGTCGAAGCCGGCTTCAGTCATCCGCTGCTGCAGGGCGCCGGGGTGGAGTTCAACCGGATCGCCGGTCCGAACAGCTCGGTCGGCAACTACTCCGGTGTGATGATCGCCCGTATTCAGGAAGATATCGAACTGGCCGATTTCGAGATCGGTGTTCGCAACTACCTCAAAGACCTTGAAGAGACTTACTGGAACCTGTACTATGCCTACCGCAACCTGAACGCCTCCGGCGTCGGTTTGGAAGCCGCCCTCCAGAGCTGGCGGACCGTCAAGGCGCAGTACGATGTCGGTTACAACCAAGGTACCGCCCAGAACATTGCCCAGGCCGAGCAGAACTACCAGCGCTTCTACGTCGCTGTCCTCGAGGCCCAGAGCAACCTCTATAAGAATGAGCGCCTGCTGCGCTACATGATCGGCATCGCCCCGACGGATGGCCGTCTGATCAAGCCGGTCGACGAGCCGACGGTCGCCCGCGTGAAGTACAACTGGGATGAGATCGAGGCCGAAGCCCTCAGCCGTACCCCCGAGCTGCGCAAGCAGAAATGGAGCGTCAAGCGCCGTGAGCTCGAACTGGTCGCCTCGCGCAACTACCTGCTCCCCCGTCTTGACCTGGAAGGCAAGTACCGGTTCCATGGGATGGGGAAGGACCTGATCGACTCGACCAACGACAAGTCGAACGCCTTTGGCAGTCTGACCCACGACGGTTACCGCAACTGGGGTCTTGGGCTGAACATGGAAGTCCCGATCGGGTTCCGCCGCGAACTGGCGGGTGTCCGCAACGCCGAGCTGCTCCTTTGCCGCGAACGCGCCATCCTTCAAGAGCAGGAACTGGAGCTGGTCCACAACCTCTCCGACCTCTACGCCGACATCGACCGCACCTATCGCGAAGTCGAGGCCTACCTGGCGGTTCTTCGGGCTGCCCGCAAAGAGGTCCGCGCCGTTCAGGCCGCGTACGACGGCGGTATGACCACCCTGTTCCAGGTCCTCGACGCTCAGCAGAAGCTGGCCGACGCCGAAACGAGTTACTACCGGATGGTCATCGACTACAACCTGGCGATCATGAAGCTCAACTTCCGCAAGGGTTCGCTCCTGGAATACAACGGTGTGACGCTTGCTGAAGGCCCCTGGCCGAACAAGGCCTACTTCGACGCGACGACTCGGGCGATGGAACGTGACGCGGCCCACTACTTCAACCGCGGAATCACCCTCCCGACCGTCATCAGCCGCGGACCTTACCCGCAGGTTCAGGGAACCGATCCGACGATCATCCCCTCCGACGGTATCCAGCCGGTCACCGAGTCGACGGTCGGCCCCGCCGGTGAACTGAAGACCGAATGATGAATTAAACCATTGCTGCTGGTTGTTCCGGCGAGGGGGAGGGCTTTCAGTCCTCCCCCTCGTTTTTTTTTTTACCGCGGCCGGCCGGTCGCTTCGCCCCTTTGGTTTTCCTTTACGCCTTTGGGAAGTGTGATATAATGAGGGCTTGAAAAAAGTCCATGCCGGTTCGGCTAGCGCAGCAGGAATCCAGCCGCCGGCAAGTTCACTCACCAGAAAAGAGGGGAATTGTTGTTATGGCCAAAAAAACGATTGCTAATGTCGATGTCGCGGGAAAAGCGGTCCTGATCCGTGTCGATTTCAATGTTCCGCTCGACGAGAATGCCAACGTCACCGATGACCGCCGCATCCGGATGGCTCTTGCGACAATTCAATCCGTCCTTCAGCGCGGCGGCCGCGTTATTCTGATGAGTCACCTCGGCCGTCCGAAGGACGCTCCCGACGCCAAATTCTCGCTCAAGCCGGCCGCCGATCGTCTCGCCGAGCTGCTTCCGGGAACCAACGTCATCTTCGCGGCCGATACCGTCGGCGCCGACGCCAAGGCGAAGGTCGCCGCGCTGAAGGACGGCGAGGTTCTTGTTCTGGAGAACCTCCGCTTCCAGCCGGGCGAAAAGAAGGGTCTGGCCGATTTCGCCGCCGAACTGGCCGCCTTCGGCGATGTCTACTGCAACGACGCTTTCGGTACCTGCCACCGGACCGACGCCTCGATGGTCGCCGTCCCGCAGGCGATGGCCGGCAAGCCGAAGGTCTGCGGCTTCCTCGTCGAGAAAGAGATCAAATACCTGACCGACGCGATCGCCAATCCGCAGCGTCCGTTCGTCGCCATCCTCGGCGGCGCCAAGGTCTCGGACAAAATTATGGTCATCAAGAACCTGCTCGGCATCTGCGATAAGGTTCTCATCGGCGGCGCCATGGCCTACACGTTCTCTCTGGCTCAGGGCGGCAAGGTCGGCAAGTCGCTGGTCGAGGCCGATAAGGTCGATCTGGCCAAAGAGCTCCTGGCCTCCGGCGGCGACAAGCTCGTTCTGCCGGTCGATACCCATGCCGGCGACGACTTCAAGGCCGACTGCAATAAGATGGTGGTCAACAGCGGCGAGATTCCGGACGACTACGAAGGTCTCGATATCGGTCCGGAAACCGCCAAGCTCTACGCCGACATCGTCAAGGGGGCCAAGACCGTCGTCTGGAACGGCCCGATGGGCGTGTGCGAGATGCCGCCGTTCGACGCCGGGACCAAGGCGGTCGCCGAGGCGATCGCCGAGTCCGACTCGATCAGCATCATCGGCGGCGGCGACAGCGCGGCCGCTATCCAGAAGCTCGGTTTCGCCGAGAAGGTCTCGCACGTGAGCACCGGCGGCGGCGCTTCTCTGGCGATGCTCGAAGGGCAGAAGTTCGCCGCCGTCGAGCTTCTCGACGAGGCGTGATTTTTTCGCTTAAAAGTGCCCGCGCCGGGTGAACCGCCCCGGGTGAACGGTTTGTTGGGGAGGGGAGTTTTTGGGCTCCCCTCCCTTGTTTCTTTTCTTGGATTCGTGCTTGATA
>CADBTE010000330.1 GCA_902797455.1 uncultured Planctomycetota bacterium
GATAAGCGCCGTGATCAAGCCGTGCGCGCGGCTACCCGCGGGGATGAAACTGCCGATGCAGCCCCCGCAGTTTCGTCGGGTCGACGTGGGTATAGATCTGGGTGGTCGCGATCGACGCGTGGCCGAGCATCTCTTGAATTAACCTTAAATCGGCCCCGCCGGCCAGCAGGTGTGTCGCGAAACTATGCCGCAGCGTGTGGGGGCTGACATGGATCGAGGCGTCGATCCGCAGCACGTACTTCTTCACCAGTTCCCAGAGCGCCTCGCGCCGCAGGGGGAGCCCCCGGCGGGTGAGGAACAGCGGCCGGGCCGAGCCGGCTTCGTTCTCGCCGCCGGGCAGCCGCTCCTCGCGCCGGGCCCGCGCCGCGCGATAGGCATTGGAATTAAGCCATCGGTTCACCGCGGCGATCGCCTCGTGACTGAGCGGAACGATCCGCTCTTTATTGCCTTTGCCGACGCAGCGGCAGAACCGTTCGTTCAGCCGCAGGTCGCCCAGGCACAGGCCGGCGACCTCCGAGACGCGGCAGCCGGTCGCGTAGAAGAGGGCGAGGATCGCGCGGTCGCGCAGCCAGTTACGGTCGACCTGGGGATTCGGCTCGCGCAGCAGGGCCGAGACCTGGCGCGGGGTGAGGACCGACGGCATTTTTTCCCAGAGTTTAGGCGCGTCGAGCAGCTCGGCGGCGCTGGAGCGCAGATCGCCGACGCCGACCAGGTACCGAAAGAACCCCCGCAGCGAGACCACATGCCGCGCGCAGCTCGACGGCGCCAGGCCCCGATCGCTCAGCCAGCGCACGTACATCGACAGGTCGCTGATGCGCAGGTCCGACAGCTGGCGGCCGCCCAGCCACAGGAAAAAGTGCTCCAGGTCGCGGCGGTAGGCGTCCCGCGTATTGACCGACAGCCCCCGGTCGCCGGCCAGAGACCGCAGGTAATCGTCCAGGCGCGAGCGCTGGCGCAGCAGGATCGGCTCGCGCCGGGGGACCAGATGCCTGCGCCGCGAGCTTTGGCGCAGGAACGTTTTCGGCCGCTGATCGTCTTCCATCGCCCGTTTGACCCTTATTTACCCGTCCGGTATTTACCCGTCCGGCACTTTCCGCCCGCCTGAGCTTCTAAAAAACCACGTCTGTCCGCGCGCGGAAGAACCTCCGCCGCGCGGACAGACCCTTTCCCTATCGGTAATATATTCTAAGCCACCCGGCGGCCGCCGGACAGCCGCAAGCCGGCGGGCGGGCCCCAATTTTCCCCGCCGCCGTCCGGTACGATTATAACGATTTATCCATCCTGCCCGACCGAAAAATTTTCACCCGCGGCGCCGCGCGTGTCTCGAAAACATTCCCCGCAGCGATTACAATGGGAATTGGCGCTGTCTGCGCAAGTTTTAACGCGGCGGCTTTACGCCCCGCCGGAGGGACCATGGATCAGAATCCGAAGATCAAAGCTCTCGCTGACCTGGCGAACAACCAGGAGGGGATCGTTTTCGCCGCGCTGGCCGCCAAGGACGAGGGGCACACGCGCGACGGCAAGCCGTACTATCGGCTGACGTTCCAGGACGCGCGCCGCCGGGCGCAGGCGATGATCTGGCGCGATTCCCCCTTTTACGACCTATGCCGGGGGGAATGGCGGGTCGGTGATTTCTTTAAGATGCGGATCCTCTATAAAGAGTCGGACTACGGCCCGAAGATCGAGATCCGTCAGATCCGCAAGGCGGTCGAGTCGGACCAGCGGGAGGGGTTTTCTCGGAACCTATGCCGCCCGACCACGCCGGCCGACCCGTCGATTTACCTCGACGAGCTTCTGTCGCTGGCCAAAGAGCGGGTCGGCAAGGGCCCGCTGCTGACGCTGATCCAGCGGATCTTTAAAGAGAACCGCGCGCGGCTGCTGTCGGTCCCGTCGTCGCGCGGACATCATCATACCGTCTTCGGCGGCATGCTCCAGCATACCGTCACGGTCACGAAGATCGCCATCGCGCTGATCGACCGCTTTAACGCCGACTACCCCGCCGGCGGGAAGCTCTTCAGCGCGCCGCTGACGGTCGCCGGCGCCATTTTGCACGAGATCGGCAAGATCGACCAGATGCGCGGCGATACTCTTTCGCCGACGCACACCCTGGCCGGCGAGCTGCTCGGCTATGCGGTTCTCGGCCGCGATATCGTCCGCCGTCACGCTCAGGAGGCGAAACTCCCCCCCGAGCTGCAGCTGCGGCTGGAGCATATTCTGCTCGCGCACCCGGTTTCGCCCGACTGGGGCGCCGCCCGCGGCGCCATGTCGCTCGAGGCGGCGATCGTTCAGCTGGCCGACTACAGCGATTCGATTTTCGCGACGTCGCTGGAGACCATGCTCGGCGACCGCGCGACGGGCGATTTCACCCTGGCCCGCGGCCCGCTGGGTCATCCGTTACTCAAAGCTATCCACCCCAACGAGCAATAGTCTTTCGGTGATTTATGGCAAAATTATCGGTTGACATCTTTCTGGAATACCTGCGCAAGAGCGAGATCACGGACGAGCATTCGCTCAACGCGGCGCTGGAGGAGATCCTCGCTCATGCCACGCCCGAGGAGGCGGCCGACGCCGACTACATTTCGCGGAAGCTCATCGACGCGGGGCTGATTACCAGCTGGCAGACGCGCCAGCTCATGAAGGGGAAGTACAAGGGTTTTTTCCTTCGTCATTATAAGATTCTCGGCCATCTCGGATCGGGGGGGATGAGCACCGTCTATCTGGCCGAGCATACGCTCATGCAGCGGCGGGTCGCGATTAAGGTTCTCCCCAAAAAGCGGCTGAGCAACGCCGCCTATCTGGAGCGGTTCGTACGCGAGGCGCAGGCGATCGCCTCGCTCGATCATCCGCACATTGTCCGCGCGTACGATATCGACCGGTTCGAGGACGTCCATTACATCGTTATGGAGTACTTCGACGGAAAGAATCTTCGTCAGATCGTCGATACCGACGGGCCGCTGTCGTACGAAGACGCGGTGAACTACATTCGCCAGGGGGCGGAGGGGCTGATTCACGCGCACCGGATCGGTATTATTCACCGCGACGTTAAGCCCGAGAATCTTCTGGCGAACGACGAGGGGCTGGTCAAGCTGCTCGACCTGGGCTTAGCGCTGCTGGACGAGAACATCTTTACCCATTCGAACTCCTCGTCGATCGCCGACGATAAGATCCTCGGCACGGCCGACTACCTAGCGCCGGAGCAGGCGATCAACAGCCACAGCGTCGACGCCCGGGCCGATATTTACTCCCTCGGCTGTACGCTTTACTTCTGCCTAACCGGCCACGCCCCCTTCCCGACCGGTACGATTCCCCAGCGGCTTTTAGCGCATCAGCGTCAGCAGCCGGCGAGTATTTTCGTCGACCGGCCCGACGCGCCGCAGGATCTGGTCAAGATCTGCGAGAAGATGATGGCCAAAAAGCCGGACGACCGCTATCAGTCGGCCGCCGAGGTCTCGGAGGTCCTTTCGCGCTGGCTGGTCAAGCACGGGTTCGCCAGTGAGCGCGACTTCGAGGGGGAGTTCCAGCTCGGTACCGGCGAAAACGTTCTGGCGGACGACGAGAACGATCTGATCTCCAACGAGCTGTCGTACCTGCGCAGCGGGCAGAGCGCGATCAACTTAGCCGATACGTCATGGCGCGCGGGGGACGGCTCGGAAATACTCTCGTCGGGTCAGCAGAAAGACGCGGTGAACCTATTCGGCTCGGGGAGCGGGTCCGGCTCGCATTTGGGCAACTCGACGCAGGAGCTGCTGCTGTCGCGTTCGGTCGTCTCGAAGAGCGGCCGGCTCGACCCGCTCGACCTGGCGATGAGCGAGATCCAGACCGGCAAAGAAAAACTCCCCGACGGGGCGCAGAAGGGGGACGACTCGGCGCGGCAGGTTCCGCTGCATCATCGCGGGCCGACCGATCGGATTCTCACCGCCCGCAATAAGCAGCGGGCGAAGAACGCCGCGCGGGCGGCCAAGCCCGACCAGAAGAGCGAGCCGGCCGGCGGCCTGTTCGCCGGCGACTGGCATAAGAAGGTTCCGTTCTGGTTTTGGGCGGTATTCGTCGCGGGGTATGTTCTGGCGACGTTTTTAGCGGGGATTCTGTTCGCGCTGCTGCTGAACCTCAATCAGGAGTAGGTTTTTCGAACCGTATGAAAATTAAACGTTATGGCGAATCCGTTTGAAAATCAAAAAGGCCGATATCGACCGCTTCGTTTGGTCTATACCGGTCAGTACGCGAAGCTCTGGAAGATGCGCGATACGCGCGAAGATATCGACGTGGGGCTAAAGGTTCTGCTGCCCGCCGCGATGCGCGACCGCAAGCAGCGGGCGCTTTTGCGGCATGAGTTCGAGCTGGGTTCGACGCTCGATTTCCCCGGTCTGGTACGCGCGTACGAGTGGGGGAAGGAACAGGGGTGTTATTATTACACGATGGAGTGGTTTCCCGCGCCGAGTGTGAAGGGATTGGTTCTGCTCGGCTACGAGACGTACGCGCCGGTGCTGCCGACGCTCATTCCGATGCTGTTCGAGCCGCTGCTGTCGCTGGCCAAGGCGGGTTACGTTCATCGTGACGTTAAGCCGGACAACTACCTTTTCTCGCCCGAGAAGGGGATCCGTCTGATCGATTACGCCCTGGTGCAAAAGCGCGGCGGCTGGTGGCGCCGGCTGCTGCCCAAGGGGAAGGTCACGCAGGGGACGGCGACGTACATGTCGCCGGAGCAGATACGCAAGGAGCCGCTCGACGAGCGGGCGGACTTGTACTGTTTGGGCGGGACGATTGTGGAGCTGCTGACCGGGTCGGTTCCGTTTTCGGGGACGAGTTTAGGCGACTTGCTCGGCAAGCATCTTTCGGGGGTGATACCGCCGATTCTCTCGAAGAATAAGAACGTGACCGAGGAGTTCAATCAGTTTGTCCGCTCGCTTTTAGCGCCGAAGCGGGAGGATCGGCCGAGGACGGTGGCCGACGCGTACGCGGCGGTGAAGCGAATGAAGCTGTTCGTGAACCCGCCCAAGCCGGTTTGATCTTTTTTTGCAGTGCGCTGCCCCCCAATAAAGGTTTCGGAAGTACCCCCTGGCCCCGGCACAAAAGGCGGCCAGCCGATATCCCTACGGGGGGCAGCCGGGGGCCGGCCGGGAGCCCCGGCGGGCGATATGCCCATGGCTATTCTAACGGCAGCCGTTCGGCAGCGCTGCGGGCGCTGCCTCAGAAATGAGAGCGAACAACGTGAGCGGTGGTGCCGCAGTGATTTTCCAATTCTGGATTTCTTCTCATACGGCAATCGCGGTCAAGCGCGCTGCGCTTGCCCCCCGGGAGGGCCGCCGGAGGCAGAAAAAAGAAAAGCACGCA
>CADBTE010000331.1 GCA_902797455.1 uncultured Planctomycetota bacterium
GTCTTTTAGGGCCCTGAACCTCCATCGGCCGGCCTTCGCCGGAGGCCCGGCAAATCGGGGGCCGCCGGAGGCAAAACACAACCGGCCTCATTATAGCACCGTAAAACAGTCAAACAAGGCAAACTTTCCTATTCTTTCGCTGTGTTTCCTCCTTGAAATTGCTCTTTGTCTATCGAGACAAGATGCGTATAATGCGGAAAATTCCCGCATGTCCGTTGCCAAGAAAGGAATCGCAGCGATGGATACCGTTAAAACAGCGCGGGCGCTGATTACTTTGGCCGCCCTGACGCTACTGTGCGCCGGAGGGGGGCTTTCGGCTCAGGAACCCCCCGCGGCACCGCTCCCGGCACCAATCACTCAGGACGGCACGATCTCCCGTTCGCTGGAAGCACCGCGCACACCGTCTCTTCAGTCACTGCCGCATCCCGGCACGATAGCCGACTCGGACGCGGCGCTTATGGCCTCGGCCACGGCGGATATACCCGATCAGCCGATCGTCGGCACGGAGGGAAACAACGATATCCAGGCGGAGGAACCGCTCCAAGAACAAAAAGAAGCCGCCGATCAGACCGGCGGTGACACCGGTCCCAATGCCGGACAGGGCGGGGATTTAAGCCATACCCTCACCCGTGAGGAAGTTCGTAAGCTGGAAGGGAAGGACGACGAGGAAGAACTTCTGCCGCCGGCCGATTTAGGTCCGCTTCCTGTTCTCCCCATTCCGCGGGGATTTCCGCCCGCCGCCCTCGGGCCGGCGAACGACTCGGATTCCGATCAGGGTCACGACGGCCGACGAAAACTGATGCCGCGTCCGCCGGTTCAGGTGGTCGTCGTCCCCGACGCGAAGGGCCCCGATACGGCCGCTTCCGGCGCGGAGCCGACCGAGGCCGATACCGAAAAGGCGATCTTGATTTCTAAAACCAAGACCCCGCGTCTGGCGCTGACCTATTTCTTGGAATCGTCGCTGACCCAAAGTTTTGAAAAAGCCGCCAAGATCATGGACTTCTCGAACAAGCCGGGAATTTCCGATATCGAGAAGCAGGCCCTTGCCTACCAGCTCTTCCAGGTGCTGAACCGTCTGTCGGAACCGAACCCGGAACTTCTCCCCGATGACGAGAAGATCCACGGCTACAGCTATCAGCCGAACTCGAAGTATGAACCGCTCTTGCTTGTGAAACGGGACGGAAGCTTCATTTTCAGCGCCGATACCGTCGATAAGATTCCGGCTATGCTCGAAGAGGTCAAGGACCTCCGCCCGGCCGTCTTCTACCGAATCCCCGTCTTTCGGGCCATCCCTGACTGGTGGTTCAGAAGCACGCTCGGACTGCGCCGTCTGCAATGGGCCATCCTGCTTTTTGTGCTGGTGATCGGCTACGGGATCGGGCTTTTGTGCTCGGCGGGGCTCTACTACATGACGATCACCTCGTTCCACCTGATGAGCAGAGACCTTTCGGAATACAAAATTTCGAAAAAAACCTGGCGTCCGGTCGGCTGGTTCGTGACATACGTGTTTTGGTACATCGGCCTTCTGGGGACCCATGTACCGCCGAAGATTGTCGGGTGGATGGGGAGTCCGATCAAGATTCTGGCCATCTCGATGTTCGTCATCACCGGCTTGAGATTCATCGATGTGCTCGCCCTATGGTCGCGAAAGACTCTGCTCAAAACCAAGTCGCGGCTCGATGAGATCTTGGTTCCGCTGGTCAGCCGCGCGATGAAGATCGTCTTGGTCGTGATCGGAATGATCATGATCCTTCAGTCATTCGGATTCTCGGCTGTCGGTATTATCTCCGGTATGGGAATCGGTGGTATCGCGATCGCCCTGGCGGCGCAAAACACCATCGCCAACCTCTTCGGTTCGGTCACCGTCCTGATGGACCGCCCGTTCGTTATCGGCGACTGGATCGTCACCAATAACATCGAGGGAGAGGTCGAGGTCGTCGGTCTTCGCAGCACACGAATCAGGACCTTCTACAACTCGCTGGTGACGGTTCCGAACAACGTGCTGACCACAGCGATCATCGACAATATGGGACGCCGCCACTTCCGCCGGTACAAAACGATGCTCGGTGTTCAGTACGACACCCCGCCGGATCGGATCGAGGCGTTCTGCGAGGGGATCAAAGAGCTGATCTTGTCGTACAACTTCACGCGGAAAGATAAGTTCTCTGTCGAAGCGTACGAATTCAGCGCTTCGTCGATCGATATTCTGCTCAACTGCTTCTTCCTCGTCCCCGATACCGCGGCCGAGTACAAGGCGCGCAGCACCCTGATTTTGGATATCCTCCGTCTGGCCGAAAAGATGGATGTGCGCTTCGCCTTCCCGACGCAGACCATCTACAACGTCCCGTCGCAGGACAAGGGCTATGACGACCCGAACCTTTCTTCGGACGAGTTCGGGCGCAGCAGCGCCTCGCTGATCATCGATCGGCGCGAGGCGGCCGAAAACGCGCGCAGACGCGCCGCCGTCGCGTCGATCTCGGCCGAAGGCGGGAAAGAGAATGTTATCGACATCGGCGGCAGCGTGACCGAACCGCTCAGCCGCAAGACCGAGGAGGTCCTGAAAAAGCGCAACTTCTTCCGCCGGGCGGGCTGAAAAACCGTTTTTGTCCGACCATGAAAAAAGCCGCTCCTACCTGGGCGGCTTTTTTTGCGCGAGGATACTAACGCCCCTTGGGGGACGCGGCTTTCTTCGAGCGGGAGAGCCCCTCGGTATAGGCGCGGAAACGATCGGCGTAGTAGGCCGGGGGTTCGACCCTCCGGCCGGTATGAACCTCGGAAGCACCGCGGTTTTCCTCCCCGGCGGCCTTTTGACGCACAGGGGCATGATCTTCCCAAAGCCCCATATCGCGCAGCTGTTCGTCGTACTGTCGGCGCTCGGGAGAGTCGGCCGGCAGAGTTTCGGCGGCGGCCTTCATCGCCTGCCAGCGGCGGAGGAATTCTTTAAGTTCCTCTTTTGACCAGCCAAGCTCCTTGAGGAGCTCCGGGTCGACCCCGTTTTGAAGCTGATCTTCCAGATGCTCCAGCGCCAGGGTCGTCGCCTTCTCGGAATAGGCCAAATGAACCGCGTCGGCGCGGCCGGCGGCGGTGCCGTCCTCCAGCTCGCCGGCCATCGCCCCGCCGGCTCCCTGGTGTCCCCGCTCGGCGGATGGACTGTCGCCGGGACGATCCGAGGTTTTCCCCTGCCGGCCGGGGGTCGACTCGCCGGGACTGTCCCCCGCGCTGTTGTCGCCGGGAGTATCGTTTCGGTCGCCGGTATCGCCTTCGCCGCCGTCTCCGGTGTTGGGCTGTGGAGCACCATCGTCGGCACTCTTGTTCGAGTCGGATGACGACTGCCCCGAGGAGGGATCCTTCTTCCCCGTCGGATCGGGGACCGCCCCTTCGGCGGAAGCGTTCGGGTTCGTGCTGTGTGAGTCGAGAGCGCTGCGGCGCTCGTCCTCGGAGGCGGGTGTCCCGGACGGATTCAGGTCGGGATCCAAAGTGACCTGGGCGTCGCCGGGGACGGTCCCCTCACCCGGCTGACCTTCGGTCGCCATGTAGTTCTTACCGTCGGGATCGACGTCCCCCTTTTCGCGGGGCGCGCCGGCCGGAGGAGTGCCCGAACCGTGCTGCCGCGGCGCGTCGTCGGGCGCCTGGCCGTCGGAGTTTGGGAGCGAATCGGGATCATCCACCGGTTCCTCACGGTAGTTCGCGTTATCGTTTGCGGGCAGATCCGCGTCGGGCCAGACCCCTTCGGTGCGCTGGAGGTGGTCGAGAATCTTATCGAACGCCTCGGCGGCATCGGTGATCGGGTCGATCGGCTCGCTTTGGGGAGATTCATCGGCATCGCCGTCCCCTTCCCCCGCGCCGGCGGCGGAAGGGTTGCCGGAATGGTCCCCGGCGCTATTTTCAGTGTCACTGTCGTCGGCATCGTTGTTTCCGGTGTCGTTACCTGTGCCGCCGCCGTCGGTATTTTCGCCTTCGGTGTTATCGCCGTCGGACGCTCCTTCCCCTCCGTCGCCGTGACGGGCGTTGGGATCGGTGTTATCGCTCGACGACGTACCCTGACCCTCGGAGGTTTGGTCCTGCCCCTCGCCTTGGGAAGAACCGCCAGAGTTTTTGTCTTGCTGCTGACCGGCGCTTTGCGGTTCGCCGCCGGATTGATCCTCGCCGGGGTTTTGATCCCCTTCCCGGCCGCCTTCACCGGGTTGATCGTCCTGCCCTCCCTCTTGGGGGCCGGGCTGATTCTCGTCCTGACGCTGGCCTTCACCTTCCCCTTCCTGGCCCTGGGCGTCCTGCTGTTGGCCGTCCTGCTGCTGACCTTGGCCTTCCGCCTCTTGGCCCTCCTGGCCTTCCTGGCCTTGACCGTCGGAGGTGCCTTCCTGGCCCTGCTCTCCCTGACCGTCCGATTCCCCCTGCTCGTCAGATTTCTCCTCCTCGGCCGGGCTGTCGGGGAGATTCAGATCGGACGCCTGAAGGGTGAAACTCCGCCGCGTGGTTTGAGCGCGGTTCGGCTCGGGAAGAAGGGTATCCTCGGCGACGGCGTA
>CADBTE010000332.1 GCA_902797455.1 uncultured Planctomycetota bacterium
CGACTTCCGTTATGGAGACTGCTCGTGTCGAAGAAATTCCTGGTTTGGTCCGGGGAATCGAAATTAAAGGCGGTCGAATCGCTGCTCTTCTGCCGTTCCGGGACGATAATCAAGTGCCCGATCTTCGCGGCGTCGCGCAGTTCTTTGTTTTGCGACTCGTTCATCAGAAGCGACAAGACGGCGACCTTCCTGGCCGAAGCGGTCCCGCCGGCCACGGCCTCTTTGCGCACCGCCAAGACCCGATAGACCTCGACGTTCTCGCAGACGATCCGGGTCGCCAATTTTCTCTGTGCCGGACGGGAGGGGGAATCCGTTTCTTCCTGCGAAACATCTTCGTACATCACCGATATCGACACCCGATCTTGGGGACGAAGACGCTGCTGCAGCTGAACAAGACTGGCGCTGTCCGAATCATTGAACGCCGGAATCTCGATATTGACCGCCTGGTACCCCGGGGGGATAAAGGTCATCGTGTCCTGTTTTCCCTCGTCGGGGCTGGTTAGGTCGCCCAGACCGATGAGACGATCTTTCTGCACCGGATGAACCAGCCGGCGCCCAATCACGTCACGGAAAAGAAAAATCGCGTTCCAAGGAACCTGACTTTCGGGAAAACGCTGAAAACGGATGTTCTGCGCTGTGAGTTCCTGGCCGACCTGGAGATTCCCTTTGGCGACCATCACGGGAATCTGCGGTTCACTGGCCAGTCGTTGCTCTTCTTCCGTCATTTCAACCGGTTTGCTGTCGTAGAAGCCCTTCTTCAAAAGGAGGGCAAAGCCAACTCCGGCAAGCATAGCCAGAATCAAAAACAGCTGTTTCTGCCAACTCATACTGTCTTAATCCCTGAGGGAGTCCCCCTTCTTACGAAAGGGGATCCGCGCGGCACCTATTTCGTCACCTCGTCATACAGACGGCGTCGGTTTATTATAGAACAGCCCCCCGGTTTTTGTATCGTCTCCCAACGCGCGGCCGGTTTTCTAAAAAACCCCTCTCACGGGGGAGGAAAAAAACTTTCACGGACTAACTGTTACATCTTTCCCATGTTGCCCAGCAAAACAAGCGCAAACCTCTTTTTCTGTCCACTTTTTTCATCCGACATTTCTTTCCGCGTTTCCTTCCTTTAACAAATCTAAGAAAACCGCACAGACTGCTCTTTTTTCCTGGCAAAACGGTTTCTTGGGAGCTCCCCTCGCGTTGGGGAGGTTTGGAAACGGATTTTTTAGCCAAAACAACCGGAATACCCCGCCGGATACTTGACATCCCTCCCCCAAGGGTGATATTCTAGTATGAGCTATAGTAGGGGCTGTCTGTATTTCCCCTTACTTTCACTTTCGTTTTGCCGATAACAAAGCAAAATGTCCATAAACTATACCCGATGTCAGCGTGTTCCTTTTCCCGGGCTGTCGCCATCGCGCGCCCGCGGGGGGTACATCGCGTTAAAGGGGAGGTCACCGTGCCCTGTTTCACCTCGATGAGATCCTTACCGATTCAACGCTCCTTCCTCTTCCTGGCGGGGGTTCTGTGTTTTCTTTTCACCGCCATCTTGGCGACCGCGCAGGACGGCTCCAACCTCGATTTGTGGAGCAGCGCGGAACAGGCTAATAACATTCATCTGATGCGCCGCGACGCGGTCGCCGCCGCCTCCTCGATGAGTGACCAAGAACGTTCCTCGTTTTTGACCAAACTCGCCGATTTGGCGAAAGATGGAAAGAATACCCCCGCGGTTCGTTTCAACGCGGCCCTGGCCATCGGCGAAATCAGCGATTCCGGCGATAAACCTTGCGCGGCGGCGGCTCCCATCATGCAGGGACTTCTCGCCGAAGACGCCAAACAGCCCGACTTCATCCTCCTGGCCTCCCTGCTCGGAATGGTCCGTCAGGCGTCCGGCGAGGGCATCTCCGACGCCAATAAAGCGATCGTGGTCGATTCCCTCACCAACATTCTCGATCCGGCACTGGCTAAAAAGCGCAACCTTCAGCCGCAAATCGCCAACCGACTGCAGGCCCTGGCGGTCAGAGGGCTGGCCGCGCTGAAGAGTGTCTCCGGCTACGGCGACGGCACTCGGGTTCTCGATACATTCGTGCGCATCGCCAAAGACCCCGCGAGCGATTTGGCGCTGCTCGACGAGGCCCTCTTGGGGATCGCCGGTATCGACCTCAAGGCGGCGGCCGATTCGGGAGTCGATGTCACACCGCTGGTCGAGGTGATCGATACCGCCTACTCGACTATTATCACCAAAGAAATTTCGATGATCGAAATGCAGACGATTCAGGGCCAGGTCAGCAGTAATCCGGGAATGCGCACGATGGGCGGCATGGGCGGCCCCGGCGGCCCCGGCGGCATGAACCCTATGAACAACATGGGCGGCATGGGCGGTATGAACGCGGGGATGGGGATGAACGGCGCCGGCTCTCAGAAGGAGCTTGAAATGACCGTTGCCCAAATCACCTACGACGTCGACTGTGTTAAGCGCGCGGTCCAATCGCTTTCCGACGCCCTCGGTGAAGACGACGCTTTGGCCTCTTCCCTCAAAAAACTGGGGGACCGCGCCGAGAAAACCACCAATTTCATCGCCTACGGCGACCTGGCACTGGACGACGACTTCGACCCGACCGCCAAAGAGAATCGTCTCCGGCCCGCGGGGAAAAACGACGAGATTGTTCTTCCGGTTACGATCGTCGGCCTGAAGGCCTTCCTTGAGAATCAAAAGTGGGAGATCAAAGCCAGTGCCCAAAGGGCCGGCTCAAAATAACTGTCCGTGACGTCCGATCCGCCGGTAAAGATGGCACTTTACCGGTGAAGACGGCGTTTCAAGAGTAAAGATTCGGTCGCTTATAAGTGACTTTGTCCTATCCTCTCCTACCCTCGGCTTCCGCCTGGGGAAGGAGAGATAACCTGTTCAGAATGGATTCAAGTATGAAGCAGGGGTTTTATCGCGAATACGGGCTGCGCATCCTTTTTGTCGTAGTCTTTCTTCTTGCCATCATTTGGCTGGGAACCCGCCGTACCTTCGAGAGCAACTCCAACTCGGTGGAAGACTGGCTTCCCGATCAATATCAGGAAACCAGCGATTACCGTTGGTTCCAGAAGTACTTTCCGTTCGAGAGTTTCATTGTCGCCAGCTGGGAGGGGTGTACCCTCGACGATGACCGAATCGAGCTGTTTGCTCAGAAACTCGTTCCCAGTCAGACGATCGACAACTTCTCCCTCGCGGCCCCCGGCGAGGAGATCACCGCTGATTTGCGGCTGGCACCCAGCGAGGATGAACCGACCGCCGTCAGCGCGCTGACCACCGCTTCTTCCACCGCCGATGTCTCGGCCAGGGGAACCGCCGAAAGCGAAGAAGAGCCGATCGAGTCGAACTTCCGTTCGGTGATGACCGGGCCGCGGCTGGTTCGCCTTCTGGAACAGACCTACGCCCGTTCCCCCCAAAACCGTTCCCCCGAAGAGATTCGTGACGAGATCCTCACCCGTTTGAGCGGGACGCTGATCGGGCCCGACAAGCAGAGCACGGCGATGATCATCACCCTGAACAACGGCTTTAAGGGGGGAGGCAAAAAAATCCAAAAGCTGATCGACCAGGTTAAGAGCATCTCGGTGGAGTGCGGCCTGCCCGACACCACCGTGGTCAAAAGCGGGAGTGTCGCCGCCCGCATGGTCAGCAACGTCAAAGACGTCATCCACGAATTGCTCCACGGCCGCTCGCCGCAGACCAACGGGCTGATTATGGGGGGGCCCCCGACCGACAACGCGGCGATCGACAGCGAGGGAACCCGTACCCTCTTCCGCCTGGCGTTTATCTGCGCCATCGTCAGCGTCACCATCGCGCTGATCTGCCTGCACGAATTCTGGCTGACGATGTTCGTCTTCTGGGTCGCGATCCTCGCCGCCGGCGTCTCGCTGGCGCTGGTCTCGTTCACCGGGGGAAAGTGCGACTCCATCCTGCTGAGTATGCCGGCGCTGGTCTATGTGCTGGCGATGTCAGGCGCCATTCACCTGATCAACTACTACTACGACGCCATCCGCGAAGGAGGGCTGGAAGGGGCTTGCGAACGAGCCGTCTCGCACGCCTTTTCTCCCTGCTTCTTCGCGCAGCTGACCACTGCCATCGGGATGGTTTCTCTCCTGTTTGGCGGACTGACCCCGATCACCAACTTCGGTTTTTACTCGGCCATCGGGGTGCTGATGTCGCTGCTGCTGCTGTTCTTCTACCTCCCGGCGCTGCTGTTCTTCTTCCCGGCGAAGAAATTCGCCGCCAAACATGGGGGGAAGGGGATGAAAGACAATGATGGCGTCATCGGCGCCTTTTGGGGGGTGGTCGGCGGGTTCATTATCAAGCATCACAACCTTGTCGCGCTGACCTGCTTGGGATTGATGGGCTTCTTTGGCTACTATCTGCCGAGAATTCAGACCTCGGTCAAGATGATGAACTTCTTCTCCCCCGACGCCGAGATTATCGCCCACTACACTTGGCTCGAGGAGAAGCTCGGTCCGCTGGTCCCGATGGAGATGGTCGTCAGCTTCGACAACGCCCGGCTGCCGCAAAATTTGTACGGAACCACCGAACGGCTTCAGCTCATCAATCGCATCAGCTCGGAACTCAAGAGCCGGCTGGGGGATAACGTCGGCGGGACCCTCTCGGTGGCGATGTTCATCCCCGATCTGAACGCCAACTGGAAGCCGGGGACCATCGCCTATCGCACAGCCGCCGCCGCGATCGGCAAAAATATCAACGACAGCCGCGACGTGCTCAGCGATTACCTCACGATCGAGGGAAACCCGACCCTCGACCAGATCGCCGAGATCCTAGAGTCGGCGATCCGCGCCCAGACCGACGCCGCCGCGAAAAAACGCCAAGAGCTGGCCGACAAGCTGGCGGCCGACGGCAAAGATCCCTCGATCCTGGGAGACGACCGGCTGCAGATGGACGACAGCGCGCTGGAGACCGTCGCGAAGGATACCGGGGACGATACCCGTGTCGGCCTGGCGGTCGATGACTCGGCCTATAAGGCGGCGATTCAAGACCTGAAAGAGTCGGAAGATCACGTCCTCGATCTGCGCCGGATGCTGATGGTTCTCCGGAACGAAAAAACGGTCTTAAACAGCAATGAAATCACCGATTTGGAATCGATGACCTCGCGTCTGGAGCGGGGCCGCCCCTTCCACACGATTTCTGCCGCCGACGCCACCCGTCTGCTCGACGCGTGCCGTTACTGGCAGGAGCAAAAGGGGATCGAACTGTGGCGCATCAGTATCCGTGTCTGGTCGCTCAAGCGGGATATCGACTACTCGGTCTTCATCAACGATGTCCGCGGCGTCGTCGAGCCGATACTGGACCAGACCAGTAAAGAGATTCTCGAGGCCAGCGGCACACCGCCCGCCGATTCCGCGGCGCTGGCCGCCGACTTCGGCCCGGCGCACCAGTTCGATACCATCCACCCGGCCGGCATTTCGGCCAAATATACCGGGACCGTTCCCCTGGTCTATAAGACCCAGCATGAGCTGATCAGGGGGCTGGCCAAAAGTATCATTTCGGCGACCTTCCTGATCGCGTTCGTCGTTATCTTCGTTCTGTGGAATATCCCCGGCGGCTTGATCGCGATGCTCCCGAACCTCTTCCCGGTGATCGTCGTCTTCGGCTTTATGTCGTGGATGGGGATCCAGGTCGATGTCGGGACGATGATGACCGCCTCGGTCGCGCTGGGGGTCGCCGTCGACGACACGATGCACTACCTCACCTGGTTCTCCGACGGGATCGCGCGCGGAATGACGCCGCAGCAGTCCGCGCTGTGGGGTTATAAACGCTGTGCCACGGCGATGACGCAATCGACGCTGATCGCCGGCTTGGGCCTTTCGGCCTTTATGTTCAGCACCTTTATCCCGACGCAGCGCTTCGGCGTCCTGATGCTCGTTATCCTCTTCACGGCGCTGGTCGGCGACCTGATCTTCCTCCCGTCGCTTTTGACCGGCCCCGCCGGGCGTTTCTTCCTCAAACCGCGCAAAAGGTGGTCCTTCTGGATGTTCGGCGGCGGGACGGCGGCGGCTCACGCTCCCGAGGCGAACGGGTCCGCGCCGGCCGTATCCTCAAAGACCGCGCCCGAGAAGGCGGCGTCCGATTGATCTTTGTGAGTAAGTTCGACAAAAAAACAGGGGTGTTTTCACCCCTGTTTTTTTATAGGTGAGCGGGCGTGCCGCCACAGTCACCCGACACGGAAGAAAGTCACGTCGATCTTCGGGAAATCGACGATTGCCGCTCCCGGCGCTTCCCATCGGCGCTGAAGAGCGCCGGGATTGAGGATTCTTGTCCCGTACAGCTCACTGAAGCCGCTTCGGTGGGTATGACCGGTACAGATCAGATCCCACCGGCCGCTTCGGGCCAGAGTGTCGAGCAGCTCCTCATCCTGCCCGTGATAGAGGGCGACGCGCCGGCCGTCGATTTCGACCTCGCCGCTTTTTCCATGGAATGTCCCGCCATAGGTCTTCACCGCCTCGGCCAGACGCGAGCCGGCGCCGTCGCAGTTGCCGCAGACATAGTCGACCGGCAGGGCCGAAAGTGCCTCGACGACCGCCGGCGTCCCGATATCGCCGCAGTGGAGAATCCGCTCCACACCGGCTTCGGCAAAGACTTCCATCACACGCCGCGTCAGATCCAGCAGGCCGTGCGTATCGCTCACCACTCCCACGCGCGTCATGAAAAACTCCTTTTGCTTACGATTCTTTCGCTTGAGCGCAGACGCTCTCGGCCGCGCTGTACCCCGACTCGACACAGGCGGGGATACCGACCCCGCGGAAACTGTTGCCGCAAAGAGCCAGCCCCGGATAACGCTCCAGCGCCTTTTCGAGTTCGGCCAATCGGTCGAGATGGCCCAGGTAGTACTGGGGCATTCCCCTCGGCCAGCGGGCCAGCTCCGTATCGATCGGTTCTCCCTCGATGCGGAGCATCGGGCGAATCTCGTCCAAGACGCGCTTTCGCAGCGCCTCCGGCTCCATCTCGACCACCTCCGGAGCCCTGGCTCCGCCGACAAACAGGCGCAAAAGGGTAATCCCCTCCGGCGCGCGGTGGGGATATTTGTGCGAGCTGAAACTTCCGGCGACTAAAATCCCCCCCTCGATAGTCGGGACGACAAACCCCATTCCGGCGAACTTCGCGCGAATTTGTTCTGTTTTAAACGCCATCGAGCAGACGGCGCAGCCGGTCTGTTCCATCGTGTTGTAAAACCGAGCCGCCTCGGGGACACTCTCGGAGAAAAGTCCCCCGGCGGCGCAGGAGGGGAGCGCGCAGATAACCCCGTCGCACGTTTCGCTTTGGCCGGCATCGTCGGTTACCAGCCACTGATCCGGCTCCCGCCGCCGGACCGAGACCGCCCGGCGGCCCAGCCGCAGCGTCCCTTCGGGGAACCGCCGCGCGATCGCTTTGGGAAGCTCGGCCAGTCCCGATCGAAGCGTCATAAACAAACTGTAGCGGGCCCCCGATTCCTCCTGCCGTCTCGCCCGGCGGGCCGCCCTTTGACCGAGGGTCATCGCGACGATGAGTGAGCGGTACTTCCGCTCCAGTTCGCGAAAACGCGGAAGGGTCGCGTCGAGCGAGATCTTCTCGGCGTCGCCGGCGTATATCCCGGACAAAAGCGGTTCGACGATCCGATCGGTCACCTCACGGCCGAGCCGACGGCGGGCAAAGTGGCCGATCGTCTCGTCGCCGAGGTCCTTTTTGCGCGGAATAAGGAGCTCCAGCCCCGCGCGGAGTTTTCCGAGGGGAGAAAGAAGAGGCGTGACCACCATCGGCCAAAGTTTGGTCGGGGCGAGCATCATGAAACCGTCCGGGAGCGGGTGGAGGCGGCGCTTTCGAACGACATAGGTCCGCCGGTCGCGGTTGTTTGTCTGGACGAGGTCGTCCTCCAGCCCCAGTTCGCGGCACAGCTCGATGACCGTCGGCACGGTGGTGATGAAGTTGTCGGTGCTCTGCTCAAACTGCAGACCGCCGCGCTGTACGGTATCGATCACCCCCCCGACCCGCGAAGAGCTCTCCCACAGCGAGACATCCGCCCCGAGGGCCAGCAGGCGGCGGGCCGCCGACAAACCGCTGATCCCGGCGCCGAGAACGATGACTTTCCGCTTTTTCTTTTCCAAGGCGGCCTCTGACACTTGCTCCGCTTCGAGTTTTCGCTCAGACACTTCCCCCGGAGGGCTCCCAGACCGGGACATAAACCTAAAGGCGCCCCCCATCGAAAGAAGGTCACTCCCGCGGCTATTTTACGCCCGGGCCGCCGTTGCGCAACCGCTCTTGTGCCCGTGACGCGAATGGGAGGAGGGAAAGAATTGCTCTTGCTATTTTTGTCAAAATTCGTTATCTCCCACGGGTGCTATGGTGTTTTACGCCCCAAATAGAACGAGAAACCGCCGAAATATCGGACAATACCATGAAAAGCAACAGTTCGAAAAAACATTCCTGGACACACTGGGCAGGGAACGGTCTTGGCGCTGTTTTGATCCTCAGCGGCCTGATTTGGACCTGCCAGAAATCGGTCTTTCCTCGAATCGTCTCGGCGTCCGATAACACGGTTCACAACGGTTCTGTCTCGGCGCTCAGCCGTCTGGCTCCCTCACGGGCCGAAGCCCGTCCGGTCAGCGCGCTGGAACAGCCGGGGACGTCGTTCGACATGCTTCCGGTCCCCTCCGAAATCGATATGCTCCCCGCCGCGGGGGAACCGTTTCCCAACCCCGGCGAGATGCCGAATACTCTCCCTCTTTATCCCGAGCCGGCCGCGTCGGTTCCCCTGACAGCCCAAGCGCCCGACCCCTCTGTCGGCGGCGCGCCGATGAGCAACATCCCCGCCGCCCCGGCCGCCGTGCCGCCGGCGGCGCTGCCGCAGGCCCCCGCGCAGACGATCGCCGCACCGCCGGTCACGGCTGCGACGGCCCCAATCACTGCTCCGGCGGCCCCGCCCGCGATACCGGCACTCCCACAGGCCCCGGCGGCTCCCCCGGCCGCCGCGCCGCAGACGGCCGCCCCCGCGGAAATGCCCGCCCCCGCGCCGGCTGAAATAGCCGCGCCGCAAGGTCCCGTCGCCCCCGGCCAGCTCCCCGAAGATCCGCTCGCCTCCTACCCCGCCGCCGGGATACCCCGGTCCGAGCTGAACACCTCCGCGAACTTTCCCGGCACCGCCGACACCTCGCCCCGGCTGGAATATGTCGCCTCGCTGCTGTCCAGGTCGATGCCGGCCACCAGCGCCCGTCCCGGCGACTCGACACTGGAAGGGCTGCAGAAGGCGGAATTAAGCATCGAGAAGGTACTCCCCGAAGAGGTTCAGATTGGCTGTGAAGAGACCTTCAAAGTGATCGTCCGCAATGTCGGGAAGGCGATCGCCAAAAATGTCACGCTCTGGGATCAGGTTCCCACGGGGACGACCTTGGTGGCGACCACCCCGCCGATCGAGCCGACCCAAGAGGGAGAGCTGATCTGGACCGGTTTCGATTTGGCACCGGAGGAAGAGCAGGTCTTTGAGTACCGGCTCATCCCCCAAAGCGAAGGGGCAATCGGGAGTGTCGCTTCGGTCAGTTTCCAGACCGAGGCGTCGGGAAAGACCAGCTGCACCCGTCCGATGCTGCAGCTCCATGTCGAGGCGCCCGATCAGGTCTTAGTCGGCGACAGTCTGCGTTTCGAGATCGAAATCTCCAACCCCGGGACCGGAACGGCCCGCGACGTCGTCCTTCGCGAGGAGGTTCCCGAAGGGCTCATTCATAAAAGCGGCAAAAAGCTGGACAACGCCATCGGCAGCATCGAGCCGGGAGAGACCAAGCATATCGCGCTGACACTTCAGGCCCAGACGGCCGGGAACATCATCAACCATATGAGTGTCTCCGGCCATGGCCAATTAAGCGCCGAGGCCGATACCCCCGTCACCGTCCAAGCCCCGGAACTGGCGCTCGAGATCCAGGGCGCCAAGGTCCGGTACCTCGAGCGGGAAACGACCTATAC
>CADBTE010000333.1 GCA_902797455.1 uncultured Planctomycetota bacterium
GGGCGGCTTCGCCCTGACGCCAGCTCTTCCCTGCGTCGTCAGAGATTAAACAGTACGCCTTGGCGTTTTGCTCAAATCCGGCCCCCCCTTCCCCGCGGAAAGCGTGACGGGCAACCGGGACCAAGATGCGTCCGCCGGAGAGCTGAATCACCCGGTCGTTGTTCACCACGTTGAAGACCCGATCATCGATCAGGCAGGTTCGCTCTCCCCAAGTGCCGTCGTCATTGCGCAGGCGCATATAGGGACGGCAGTCGTTCGCCTCTTCTTTGACCAGGTAGAACATCGCGATCCGGCCGTCGGCAAAACGGCGCAGCGTGACCGACATGACATTGAGCTTCCCCTCGTTCTCCAGCTCGAGTCTGTCCTCGCTCGTCCAGGTATTGCCGCCGTCGGTGGAGGAGCGGCTCATCAAACAGGCGGTGGCGTCGTCGTGAGAGGAGGTTCCGAGATAGTGGGTGTAGATATGAAGGATCGTCCCATCGTCGAGGATGATAAAATCCCCCTCGCTGTTGCGGGGATTATTCTCTCCGGTGGCGATATGCAGGACCAATTCCTTGGGCATCCAATGCCAGGGGGCCGGATCGGCCGCACCGGCACCGGTCAGAAAGGCGAAAGCGGCCGATACCGCGATAAGGGTTTGAAAAACGCTCTTGGAGAAACAAAACATCGTCTGCCAACTCCTAAAATATATTTTATAATTCCAAAAGATTGATCTTGTAGATAAAGATCCCGCTCCCGTAGACAAAATAGGCGACCAGCGCGGTGTCGTTATCTAAAAAACAAATCGAGGGGTATTGCCAGTCGGGGCCGACAAACCGCTCGGGGTGCTCCATCGTCTTGCGAACGAGGATCTTACCGGCGTCGGGGCTTAAGCGCTCGATCGTCATCGTCGCGCGATCGCTCTGGCCGTCGATCGGAAGGAGCGGATTACCGGCCGCCAGAAGTTCGTCGCTGCCGGGGATACGTTTAATCAAGGTGGGGGAAAGCGGAGAGTCGATACACGACTTAAAGGGGGTACTCCAGCTTTCACCGCCGTCACAGGAATAAGTGAAATATTGCGCGCCGCCGCTGGCGCGGATATTCATCAAAACACGGCCGTCCGCCAATTCGCACAGTCCCGGTTCCTGGTAGAGTATTCCTTCGGTTGGTTCGACGCGCCGACCCTCACGCCAGCTTTGGCCGCCGTCGTCGGAGATCAGGCAGAAAATCGCCGCGTTGGGTTCCCATTTTGTTTCCCCTTGGCAGTCATGCCGGGCGACCGGCACCAAAAGGCGGCCGCTGGCAAGCTGAATCACCCGATCGTTGTTCACCACGTTGTAGGAAAGTTCGGGAACCAGACACACTCTTGGTCCCCAAGTGCCGTCGTTTTGGCGCACACGCATATAGGGGCGGCAGTCGTCGGCGGCCTCTTTGACCAGGTAGAACATCACTACCCGGCCGTCGGCAAGCCGGCGAAGCGTGACCGACATGACATTGAGCTTCCCCTCTTTCTCCAGTTCAAGTTTATCCTCCGCGGTCCAGGTTTCGCCGCCGTCGGCGGAGGAGCGGCTCATCAGGCAGGCAGAGGCGTTATCATGGTCGGAAGTCCCGATATAGTGGGTGAAGATGTGAAGAATCGTCCCATCGTCGAGAACGATGAAATCCCCCTCACTGTTGCGCGGGTTGTTCGGCCCGGTGGCAATATAGAGAACCAGCTCCTTGGGCATCCAAGGCCAGGGGGCCGGATCGGCCGCGCCGGCGCCGGTCAGGAAGGCGAAAGCGGCCGATACCGTGATGAAGATCTGAAAGACACGCTCGGGAAAGCAGGACATGCTCCGCGTAACTCCTATACCGTTTTTTACAAATCCGAGAGTTTGATCTTGTAGATATAGATTCCGCCGGTCCAGGTGAAGTAAGCGACCAGCGCAGTATCGTTATCTAAAAAACAGATCGAGGGGTATTGCCAGTCACCGGCGACAAACCGCTCGGGGTGCTCCATCGTCTTGCGGGCGAGAATCTCGCTTCCGTCGGGGGAAAGACGCTCGATTGTCACCGTCGCGCGTTCGTTGCAGCCGGCCATCCGCAGCAGGGGATTGCCGACCGCCAGAAGTTCATCGCTGCCGGGAATACGCTTGATCAGCGTCGGTGAAAGGGGAGAATCGATGCACGACGCGAAAGGCTTCCCCCAGCTTTCACCGCCGTCGGTGGAGTAGGTGAAATACTGCGACCCGCCGGTGGTGCGGATGTTCATCAAAACCCGGCCGTCGGCCAGTTCACACAGACCCGGCTCCTGGTAATCAATCCCCTCGGTCGGCTCGACCGGTTGACCTTCACGCCAGTTGTTCCCCCCGTCGTCAGAAATCAGGCAGAAGGTTTTCGCGTTGGATTCGAATTTCGTCTCCCCTTGGCAGGCATGCCGGGCGACCGGTACCAAAAGGCGGCCGCTGGCAAGCTGAATCACCCGGTCGTTGTTCACCACGTTGTAGGAAAGTTCGGGAACCAAACACACTCTTGGTCCCCAAGTGCCGTCGTCTTGGCGCACACGCATATAGGGACGGCAGTCATCGGCGGCCTCTTTGACCAGGTAGAACATCGCCGCCCGGCCGTCGGAAAGACGGCGAAGCGTAACCGACATGACGTTGAGCTTCCCCTCTTTCTCCAGCTCAAGTTTATCCTCCGCGGTCCAGGTTTCACC
>CADBTE010000334.1 GCA_902797455.1 uncultured Planctomycetota bacterium
GTCTGATCGAAGCGGGGGATTGCCTTGGCCTTTTCGGGCCAGCGCTGACGATAGATCATCAGCGCCGCGCAGGCCATCGCCGTCGGGATAAAGGCGAAGTCGACCCGCGCGTCGGACGGCATCTGCTGTGTCGGCGATACCACCCAGGCGCGATACGGTTTCGGCCCCATTTCCCAATCGACCTGCCCGTCGATCAGCGAAGTGATAAACTCCTCGATCTTCGGGGTCCACTTCAGGCATAAGGCCAGCTCGCAAACGCTCTCGTCCAGCTCTTTAACCCTCCTGAGCATTTCGTCGGTGTTAACATTTTCTGACGGTGAATACACGGCATACTTCTTCATGGCAATACTCCTTTTGTAAAACACTCCAGTCGGTCACCCTCGCCGCCCATCGGCGCGGGCTCCGTAATGAATGATAGGGAGGAAAGAGCGAGGTTTTGACAAAAAATTTTTCTCGGACCGTTTTTCGCGGCAAAAACGGCGCGGTATTTAAAAATGGTTTCTAAAAGTATTCCCCCCAAAAAGCCGATAAATACCAAGGTTTGTGGTGATGGTGTTTTCACTGTCTCCTTTTAGGGTTGTGGCCCCGGCCGGTGATCTCATCGGCCGGGGTTTTTTGTTGATTATATACTTCGGCCGCGGCGCGGTATTCTCGTTTGGGAGATCATCTTCCCGCCGGGGAAGGCCCCGGGCTTTTGACGACGACCGGTACCGTTTTGCTCCCGAATGAAAAATCATTGACCTGCCCTGAATAGGGGAATATAATCCGCCGTAGGGCTCGGCCCGCCGGCGGGTGACCGGCCACGCGCCCATCCCCCCGACAGCCGTCCAGACCGCTGTTGTTTTTCTGAGCCCACCGATCCCCTTCACGGATGAACGTTATGCCGAGCAAACAAACATCCCCGGTCGTTTTTGTTGTTCTCGCTCTTGTTGTTCTCTTCGTCCTCGCGGCGCTTCCGCTTGCCAGCCGCTGCGCCGCCGAAAACGCCGCGCCCCTCGGCCCCCCTCGCTCGCACGGGTCATCGAATGAACAAGAGAAAGAGCAAAATATGACCATTACAGTAAACCTGCGCTATACCGGCAAAAACGGCGCCGCCCGCAAGTTTGCCGAGGAAATGACTTCCGGCGGCACACTCGCCGCCATCCGAGCCGAACCCGGCAATCTGCGCTATGAGTACTATCAATCACTCGAGGACCCGGAAACCGTGCTGCTGATCGACAGCTGGACGGATCAGGCGGCGATCGACGCCCACCACGCCTCCCCCATGATGGCGGTTATCGCCGCGCTTCGGGAGAAGTACGATCTGCGTGTGACCGCCGAGCGGTTCACGAGCGCGGAAATGCCCAAATCGGACGAAAAGTTTATCAAAACAGACGCGTTCTCCCGGAATGAGACAGGACATCATTGAGCTTAGGCCGCTTCTTCCCGAGGACCGCGATCAATTTATTCGGGACAATCAGGAAGCGTTCAAATACGGCGCGCTGGAGGAATTCGGCCGCCGGGACGATCACTTTGAGGAAGAGGGCCAGATCATTTCCCGCGAGACGATTGAGGCGTCTATCGACGGCGGGGAGGCGTACCGGATCACGCGCGGCGGAGTTCCTGTCGGCGGGGCGGTCATCAAAGTCAAAGGAAATCACGGCGACCTGGAGCTGCTGTTTGTTTCTCCCCAATCGCACAGCCAGGGAATCGGTCTGGCCGCGTGGCGCGCGATCGAGCGGCTGCATCCGGAGGTCACCGTCTGGGAGACCGTCACGCCGTATTTCGAGACGCGAAACATACACTTCTACGTCAATCGCTGCGGGTTCCACATCGTGGAATTCTACAACAGTCACCATCCCGACCCCAATGATCCGGACGCGGGAAGACAGACGGACGATCGTTGTTCGGACGGTATGTTCCGATTTGAAAAGAGAATGAGTCAGAGGCGCTGAGCGCTTCCCCGCGTTTTCCGCGCCGGGGGATCATTCTCGAACGATTTCATTATTCCCTGGAGGCAAAACAGCATGACCGAGAAAATTGTGCAGACCGCCGGAAAACAGCAGCTCGGGGACTTCGCGCCGATGTTCGCGCGGCTGAATGACGACGTGCTGTTCGGCGAAGTATGGAATGAAGACACTCTGGACATTAAGACCAAGTGCGTCATCACGGTCGTATCGCTCATGGCCTCCGGCGTCACCGACTCGTCGCTTGTCTATCACCTCGAAAACGCGAAAGCGCACGGCGTGACGAAGGACCAGATCGCGGCGATCATCACCCACGCCACGATGTATGTCGGCTGGCCGAAGGGGTGGGCGGTGTTCCGCCTGGCGAAAGAGGTCTGGAACGAGCCGACAGCGCA
>CADBTE010000335.1 GCA_902797455.1 uncultured Planctomycetota bacterium
CCGGCGGGCCTGGTCCAGAGGATGAAGGCCGAAACGAACAAGAGCGTGGTGCTTCGTTTCGCCGCGATGAGTGACGTCCATTTCAACAAAGACCACACGCCCGAGTCTCCTCAGCGGATCCGTTTGGCCAAGGCGATTCAAACAATGTACAGCTATTCGGCTCAGCAGGCCTATCCGAACTTTGACGCCCTGGCGGTGGCCGGCGATCTTTCTGACCACGGCATCGCCGAAGAGCTTTATCCCTTCCGCGATATTCTCGACCGGGAGATGAAACCGCAAACCACACGTGTCCTTTGCATGGGGAACCACGAGCACTACGGCGGGAACCGCGAGTTCTTCGAAGAGACGTTCGGTACCAAGGCGAACAATCACTACGTGATCAACGGGTACCACTTTATCACCATCGCGCCGGAGACCGGCAAATGCGATGAGGATCAGTACCTCTACATCCGCGACTGGCTGGACGCGGAGCTCAAGAAAGCTCATGAGGACGATCCCGATCGCCCGATCTTTGTGGTACAGCATTACAACGTCTACAATACCATTTGGGGAAGCGCCGATTACCCGGATGAATTCCACGCGGGGGTGAAGGACCTGCTCGGCGTGATCGATCAGTACCCGCAGGTGGTTCATATTTCGGGTCACTCTCACGCGCCGTCGTTCCATCCCCGCTCGATGTGGCAGGGAACGTTTAACGCCGTCGGCACCGGCTCGATGAGTTACTTTGGAAACTACCCCGAAGGGCTTGGAAAGATGCGCCCGGCCGACGGGGTCGACCGCCATCAGGCGGGAACCTTCCTGATCTTTGAGGTCTATGAAGATCAGTCGATCCTCATTAAACTCTACGACACGATTTCTGATTCGTTCCTTGATCGGGAATATCTCTTGATCGACCCGCGCGACCCGGAAACATACACCTATACCGATAAGCGGCTCGACGCCGCCGCGGCCCCCGCGTGGCCCGACGGCGCGCGGCTGGAGGTGGCCGAAACCACTGCCGAAAAAGCCGCTGTCAATATCCCCGCCGCGCTGGATGACTACTGCGTGACATTCTACACGGTGACGATTGAAAAAGAAAAACCTGAGGAAGGGGAAAAGCCCCGCGTCGTCCGTTTCTGGTCCGACTACTTCATGAAGAACCATGCCGAACAGCTCAAAGCGGTGATCGGCAAGCTCGCCGCGGGGACGACCTACCGTGTCACCGTTGTGGGGACAAACGCCTTTAAGAAGGATACTCCCACCGCGCTGACGGGGAAGTTCACCACCGCCGAGAACTAAGACGAAAGCCCCGTCGAGAAGGAATCCGCTATGAGTGTTAACCGACGCGTTTTTCTCAAATCAGCCGCGGCTATGCTCTGTTTGCCGGCGGGACTGATCCAGAAGGTGAAGGCCGAGTCGAAGGGCAAGGTGGTGCTTCGCTTTGCCGCGATGAGCGACCTTCACTTTGACAAAGATGACGCGCCGGACGCTCCCCGGCGGATTCGTCTGGCCAAGGCGATTCGGATGATGAACAGCTACGCGCCGCGGCAGGAGTACCCCGCCTTCGATGCCTTGCTGGCGGTCGGTGACCTTTCCGACCATGGCTGGGCCGAAGAGCTTACCGCTTTTCGGGCTATCCTCGATCGGGAGATGAAGCCGGAAACAACCCGGATTCTTTGCGTCGGGAACCACGAGCTCTACGAGGGGAGCCAAGCCCTGTTCGAGGAAATCTTCTCGACCAAGGCGAACCGGCACCTCGTCCTCAATGGCTATCATTTCATTGTCATCGCTCCGGAGACGGGAAACTGCGAGGAGGGGGATTACGCCTATATCCGCGGCTGGTTCGCCTCGGAGCTTAAAAAGGCAAGTGAAGATACTCCCGATCGCCCGATCTTTGTGGTACAGCATTACAACGTCTACAACACCACCTGGGGGAGCGCCGACCTGCCGGGGGACTTCCCCTGCGGTGTGAGGGATCTTCTCGGCGTGATCGACCGGTACCCGCAGGTGGTCCATATCACCGGGCATACGCACGCCCCGACGTTCCATCCCCGCAGCGTATGGCAGGGGACCTTCACCTCTGTCGGAACCGGCTCTCTGTGCGATTACAGTCTCTTTTCCGAGGGGATCGGCGAATTCCGCCGCCCGGAAGGGGTCGACGATAACCAGGCGGGAACCTTCCTGATCTTCGAGGTCTATGATGATCAGTCGATTGTGATCAAGCTCTACGACACGATCTGCGATTCGTTCCTCGATCGGGAGTATCTCTTAATCGACCC
>CADBTE010000336.1 GCA_902797455.1 uncultured Planctomycetota bacterium
CTTGCTCGTCGAGCCGGCACGGCAGCTTACGGATTTCTTCCATCGAGTCGTCCCGGCGGCCGCGGTCATCAAGGGACCGCTCGGCCAGCCATCCGCCCGGCCGGTTCCCCGATATGGCCGCGGGTTGACAATAGTGCAGCAATATCGCTTCCATCTGCTTTGTTCGAAGCGGCTTGTCGCTGAACACGCAGCGGCGAAAAATGGAATCGAGCATCTTTTGCCTTGGCTCTTCTTGTTTTTCATCCACCTTCTTTTCCACCGCAGGCTCGGTGAAGAGGCGCGCCATTTTTTTGGGATCAGCCGCTCTTGCCGGGGCGTTCAGGAGACGCTCGATCAAATCTTCCCGCAGCCAGCGCGTCCCATTCTCGGCGAACCGGCGCAGTAAAATCATCCCCTCTTCGGGATCGGCCGCACAGCCGCGGCCGTCGATCAGGCGGTCGGCCAATTCTATCTGCGCCCAATGCTCCCCCCGCTCAGCGTACCGACGCAGCAGGCGCATTCCTTCTTCGGGATCGGCCGTACAGCCGCGGCCGTCGATCAGGCGATTGACCAAAGCGAAGCGCGCGAACTCGTTTTCCTCTTCCGCGGTGCGGCGCAGATACTTTAATCCTTCCTCCGGGTCGCACGGGCAGCCGAGATATTCGAAGAGCCGATGGGCCAGATCTTTGCGCAGCCACTGGAGCCATTCTCCCGCTTCGGAGGTTTTCGCGGC
Source organism: uncultured Planctomycetota bacterium (assembly GCA_902797455.1). Taxonomy (GTDB): domain Bacteria; phylum Planctomycetota; class Planctomycetia; order Pirellulales; family Thermoguttaceae; genus RUG695. The sequence goes on from CADBTE010000336.1 coordinate 713, forward strand.
GGTCCGCGGCTGTGTGTCGGCGGTTTTTTCGCCGAGGAACATATCGATCAGCCCTTTTAACTGGGACGACCCTTGGCGGCTGTGGAGATTTCTCTCGATGATTTCGACGATTTCATCCATTCCCCCGACTTCGACCTCATCGCCGCCGTACAGCCGCCAGAGGTATTCCCTGAGGCGATCGCTGTTTTTGCCGGCGGTCTGTCGGTTCGGTTCCGGCCGCGGTGAAGCTTGCTGAATCGGTTCGTTCTGATTGGTCATAAGATGCTCCTCACTGTTGTTTGGGTAAGTCAGCGCCATTCCCGCGCCGCCCCCTCGGCTTTTTGTAATGAATCTTAGACAGGAAAGTAAATAGAGACTCCGACACTTTTTGGAAGGGGAAGAGCTTTGTTAAAAGAATCTGTTCAGGTGTTTTACCACCTTCGCGCCGCTGTTCGAGGAGCTTTCGCTCACAGAAACCAAACGGCCAATTCATTGCTTCCTTCGGAAGCGGTTTTAGACTTCCCCACCCTTAATCAGGGGATGAATACATTCTTTCAGTGTCTCGAATTCCTTTCTTCCGCCTGCGGGCGAAGCGTTTATATCCCTTCGCCGGCTCGCATGAGCGGCAGGCCGCCGCGTTCGTTCTAGTGTGTCATTTCGGTGAATCTCCGTTTTTAGGATGCATTTTTGCCGGTTCGCGGTGTTTTTTCCTAAAGAATCGCGGTACGGTACCGTCTGATCTGTTTGTCGGGACAACCTTTGTCCTCATCTGTTATTGATAATAGCGGGGTTAATTAAAAAATTACTTAAAAAAAACAGCGCCGGGGCTTTTTTTGAAAAAAACCTCGGCGCTGTTCTCGGCCGCCGGCGCGGCCGGGATCGAAACAATACCTATACATCCGACATCCATCGTCCGGAATCACGCAGGGTTTCCGCGGCCTTTTCGTCGCCTTGGGCCGCGGCCTCGCGCAGCCAGCGCAGCCCCTCAGCCGGATCGCGCCGGCAGCCGACTCCATCGGTCAGGCAGATTCCTAAACTGCATTGAGCCGGGGCGATTCCCTGGCCGGCGGCCTTGCGCAGCCATTTGACCGCCTCGACCGGATCGGGCGCGCAGCCGGTTCCATCGAGGAGACATTGGCCAAGATTGCTCTGGGCCAGCGCGTGTCCCTGAGCGGCCGAGGCGCGGAACAAGCGAACCGCCTCTTCCTCGTTTTTCTCACAACCTTCCCCACGGGAGAGAAAGGCGCCCAAATTGCACTGACCTTGGTCGTCCCCCTGGTCGGCGGCCTTGCGCAGCCACCGGACCCCCTCCGCGGGATCGGGCGGGCAGCCCTCCCCTCGGGCGATCGTCAGGCCGAGATTGTTCTGCGCTTCGGCGAAACCCCGCTCGGCGGCGCGGCGGTACCAATAAAGCGCCTCCTCTTCGTTTTTCGCGCAGCCGATCCCCCTGGCAAGACAGAAGCCCAGCTTGCTTTGGGCATCGAGATTCCCAAGATCCGCCGCGGCGCGGAACAAAC
>CADBTE010000337.1 GCA_902797455.1 uncultured Planctomycetota bacterium
CCCTCTCCATCCTGGTGGATAACAATGGGAGTATCTACACCCTCGCCGGTTTCCTCATTACTGGACAACCGCGTGTATCTTTCATTTACCTCAGGGAAAATCGACTTCAACGAAGCCTGAAGCTGCCACTCCGGCTGGCAGTTGTCCTTAAATGTCTGCCAATCTTTCGCTGAGAATATCGGTATGATGCGTTGACTCGTTTCTGTCAACTTCGATATCATCGATATCCTAACACTCGACGCAGAACGGAGACGTTCGGTCAGTAGATTTATTCTTCCTCTCCATTCCTTCCTTTGTCCCTGCCAGGTATCTAGAGTTGTCTTGAATGAGTACACATCCGCGACACTTGCGAGGGTCCCCTTGAGCAGCTCTAATTCATTTTTCACACCCTGCAAATCCTCGTTCGATACCCTAAAGGCACCCGCTTTCTTCCCAAATACTTTTCTGGCGTCACCTTGAAATTTCCTGAGCTCCTGAACGACCTGTTTCTTCGCGTTTACGATTGCGGTACTTTTAATTTTCAGTGTCCCCAGAAGAAAACCTTCCTCGATTTCCTTGTTTTTATTCAGTTCCGTCAAAAAAGAGGATTTCTTTTCCTGTACCTCTCGTTTGACTTTCACCAAATTCGAACGGATGATATCCTCTTTATTGTTAATATCCTCAATGCATTTTTCGATCTTCTGTTTTCGCTCTTCCAGGGAAGTCATATCTTGGATGCTTCCAAGGTTTTTCAGTACCTCGTCGATTTCACTGTCCTTGATCCCTTCCGGCACCCCTTCCGGAAGCGAATTCGTGTTGGGGTCTCGACAAGAGTCAACGAATTCTTTAACTTTCTCCACAACTTTTTCCGCCCGGCCGCAAACCTTTTCAACATCACCCCTGTCTTTTAGTTCCACGGGGATTTCAGGTACCGCGATGTCATTGATATCGCTGATAATCTTTTGCCAGCCCGGTTTCTCCTCCCCCTCGCCGGCGATCATGCGCCGAAGCGATTCCAAACGGTTCGTTACCGCCGCGACGTCCCTGCGGTATTGAAGATAACCGCCCCCCAAGGCCAAAAGACAGACAAAAACCACGGCTGTCACCAGCGCCCAAACGTAGAGGTTCGCCGACTTTTTCTTTGGCTCCGTCTCGGCGGTTTGCCGTGAGGGAGTACTCCCCTTGGTTTTGGCGGCCGACCGTTCGATCTCCGATAATTCACCGCTCCCAGGCGCCGGGTTTAGTACCGGAGGGATAGCCGAAACAGGGGGCGCGGAAGGATTTTTTGTGAACGAAAGCCCCCCGGCCGCTCGTGACGCCGCGTCTTTTGAGAAGCCCAAACCCGGCTCGGTATTCAACGCCGGTTCCTCCCCGTCCACGGCGGCGGCCTTCCCCGTTCGCGCGGCTTCGACCAACGCGGCCGTCACCCCGTCGGAACAGTACCGGCCAATATCCCCCAGAGGACGCGTCAGATCCAAGATCAGGGCCCGCGGGATGGCGCGAACATACCCCTCTTCCGCGCTTCCGGTCAGGACCCCCTTCCAAAGCGCCTCGACCCCGGGGGGGAGTTTGCTGTAGTAGGTCGAGAAGGTCGCGTCCCACCGCCGGTTCTCCGGAAGAAGAGCGATCGCCTCTTGAAAGAGGGGAAGAAGATCCATCCCGATCGCAGCCACGATGCTCACCGGCCGCTTCTGGAGAACCGAGGCGGCCAAAACCCCGCCCCAGCCGGGGTCGCCGCCGATCCGGTCCCAGGTTTTGCAGACCGCGGGCTCGATATTCATCGCGGGGATGATCTTGGCGCTGGGGAAGATCGTCGGTTTGGAATGCCACTGTTCGACAAACAGATTCGGCATCCCGAACAGCGCCGCCGCGCCGGCCTCGACAAAATCGCCGCGCTGCAGCACAAGATGGTGCGCGATTTTATTGGTTCGATCGGTGTAGTCCAGCCCGGCGTCGGCGATCCGCGAGACGATATGAATCGGTTTCCCGTTGAACGGCAGCGTCAGGTGCGAGCAGACCACCGGATTGAATCGCGCGTTCGGTGTCTTGGGAGGAAAAAGGTGGCGATAACCCGAAAGCGACTCCAGCGTCGACGCCAGGGGCGCGGGAAGTTCCCGGCTGGCCGCGACGGTACAGAATCCATGCGTTCCCGGCCTGATTCCGGCTTCAGCGGAAGTATAGATCAGTTCGAGCGCCATCGTTGTTTTCCCTCTTTTATTTAGGACATCTCCCCGGGGTTACCCAAAAACAAAATCGTTTATTGAATCGGGACAATGCCGCGATTCGACTTCGCCAGCGCGTAGAGAATGGGGAGTTCCACCCAGGCGGGCCTGATACTGCCGGCACGAAAACCGCTCTCTTGGGTCTGAGGATCGACGACCGGAGAGGTTCCCGTCGCGCTGACGGGGATGTAAGTAACATCCGAAGCGAAACTCTCGACGCTGTGGACAATCTCGGCGGTTCTTTTCAAAAGGAATTCCCGCGTGACCCGGCTGATTTCCTTAAATATCTTCTCCTCGAGAATACGCTCGCCCGTCGCGGGATCTTTCGTCCAAGGATGAACGCGGGGGATTTCGGGGACAAGCTTAAACCACGCGTCGAATTTGGTCACAATCACAACAACCGGCAAAGGATATTTCGCGGTGGTGGTCATGTTCCTGAACTGGCGGGTCCTCTTTACCATTTCGTTGAGAACCTGTTCCTGACGGAAGGGGGACCGTCGAAAATCGGCGGTCATCCTCTCCTGAAGCTGGGGGTCCTCCGAGACACCGCGGCACAGCTCCCGCAGTCGGTTGTCCTGCAGCGGATCATAGAGGAAGAAAATGGTATTGCTCCTTCCTAAATGCCGCGTGACGGGGAGGGAGGAACGGTCCGCTCCTTCGGCGGGAAGATAACTCTCTCCGGCGTTGTCGTAGAGGCAAAGCGACGTGGCGACCGTTTGCCGCTGGTTTTCGTATTGGTGTCCCGACAGCGGCATCAGCGAGAAAATGAACGGCTGCGGGTAGGTGATCTGCTGGCCGTCTTTGCGGATGGTGTTGTACAGATCCCCCTGTTCCTCGGTTTTGTCGATCTTCACCAAGGCGTTGGGATCACCGTTGCGGAACTGAAGCGTCACGTAGTCGGAAAGACGCCGGTTCATCTGAGGATCGGCGTCGGTGAAGGATAGGTGGAACTTCTCCCCATACAATCTCTCCATCTGATAGGTCATCGCGGCGAGGAAGTACGACTTTCCCGAGGCGGGAGCGCCGACAATCGAAATGAAGAAAGGGCGGGTCTCCAGGACGCAGGGGGGAAGTTTGAGATGGCAGTTCGGGCAGGCGAGCTCGTGGCAGGTCACCCCCTTCCTGTCGACAGCGTTTCCGTCGGGGTTAAAACGCGCCGGAAGAAATCGCTCGTATTCGGTTTCCCCCAAAAGGAAATCACCGATCAATTCCTCGGACTTTGCGATCCAGCAGATATCGCTCGGCTCAAACTCGCTCCAGCAGTGGGGGCAGGTGACTTTCTTCAACAAAAGCCGAGAGGACGGTGCGGGGGTTTTCTCTGTCTTTGCCATGGATGAACCTCGGGGGAAGGCCTTGGTATGTTGATGCTTTTTTCCGGGTCAGTCGGCCGGTCTTTCACGGCGTATGATTTGGGGCGTCGGCGCCGTTTCGCGCGAAGGGGATCCTGACCCGGAGCTGCGGTACGGTATGGCGCTGCCGGAACTTCCCGTCGTCCCGGATGTTCCCGACGGCAGGGTCACCGACGGATAGGAGGGGGGAGGCGTCCAGTCGGTTGTCGACGCGCGCGGTTTCGGAGGCGGGTCCGCCTTGGGATAACCGATCACCAAAGTGGTGAAGCTGGACAGGTACCCCTGAGTCTTCCGCAGCCGATCCGAGCTGATCTTCATTTGCTGATCGGCCCGCGCGGCCAGCTTGCGGTCTTCGTCGGTCCACTGCCGAGGCGCGCGGATACCGATCACCGCGCGGGCGCGGGCGGCCGCCAGGAAAGCGTTTCCGTCATCGAGGCCCTTGTCATACCCCTTCGCTTCGTCGAGAAGACGAGCGGCCTCCTCACGCGAGCGGGCGGCCGCCGCCTCGAACGTCTTCTCTTGGGCGGCCGCCGGCAAAGCGGCCAAAAGCCCAAACAGCGGGAAGAATAAAAAAGAGCAACGGATCATCGCTTTCATCTTTGTCCCCCCGCCGCCGCTCACGGCGCGTTCTTGATTCGCTCGTCCAGTTCGCTCACACGCGCCCGAAGGGTCTCCCGCTGCCGGCGCATCTGCTCGCCCATCATCCCGACATCGTATGAAACATCCCAAAGCCGGCTCTTCGGCTCGGTCAAACGTTCCAGCGCCGAGGGGTCTTTCTCGACCATCGCCGCCTGCTCGGCATAGACCCCGTACTCCTCCAGCCACTGCTCGGTGTCTTCCAACGCCGTCTGAAGCTCATCACGCTCGGCCTTAAGCTCGGGGAGCGACGGCCCTTGCGGGGCGGGCGCCTCTTCCTGGGAGACGGGGGCCTCCTCGGCCGTCTCGCTCTCGCCGTCCGGGAGCGCGGAGGCGTCCTCGGACGGTTCCTCCTCGTTTTGAACCTCTTCCTGCTGGTCGTCGGCGGCCGAATTTTTGGCGTTGCGGTTATGAACGACCATAAAAGCGGCGATCACTAAGACGCCGACCAAAAAGATGAGCGTCACGAGCAAAATCCACCCCCTGCCGGACGATTCCCGCCCCCCAGTTTTGTTATCGAGCCCCTCGATGATTTCCAGAGGCGTCGCCGATGGAATCGGCTGCCCCAGGGACAATCCCGCGGACGGATCGGCAAACGGTTCGCCCGCGTTTGGGGCGATGCCGGAAAGCGGGGAGCCGTCTTCGTCGTCTTGGGGAAACGGCAGCCCGAGGATGCTTCCCGCCTGGACGGTACGGCCGTACTGGTTGGCGACAATCGTGTTTCGCCGAATCTTCCCTTCCTGAATCAGGTTTTTGAAAGTCCTGTCAGACAGCGGTCCGATCTTTCTCCCGTTATCCGAGAAATAATACCAGTTCGCCATATCTGTTTCCTTTCGCTGTCTTAGTACTCAAGGACTCGTTCTTACCGGGAAGTCCGCCGCGTTTTTATAGCCCTTTTTTGCCGGGAAACAGCCCTTTGCACAGCGACGCGTAGAATCGGAAGCCGTATTGAAGGCAGACCAGCAGAACATAGCGCAGGACGACCAGGAGGGCTATCCGGACAAAGATCGTCAAAATATCATCCAGCTCGAATTCACCGAAGTGCTGAAACGGCCCTTTGAGCAGAAAATACGCCGCGGCCAAAAGCCCCAGATGAAGGAAAAAATAAAAGAGCCGATAGAGCCAATGATCGGTTCCTATGAAACTCCCGGTCCCGAGCTTCCCGGTCCCGGTGGCAATCGTCACGCTCACCCGCGTTTTCCCGTCAGGACTGTTGGTGGTGACGGTCTGGCTGGAGACATTGATTCCTTTGATTTCGCCGGGGAATTTAATCACGCCCGAAATAATGGGGGCTTTCGGGTCGAGGGAGGGATTCGCCGAGCCGGAGACGTTAATCACGCCGGAAACGATAGGGGTTTTCGACCCGAGGGCCGCTTTCATCGTCTCGGGCATATCAAACGCCCCGGAAGCGAAAGGGTTGCTCGAATCGAAGGATGACTTCACCCCCTCGGGCATATCAAACGCCCCGGTGGTGAAGGGGTTGCTCGAATCAAAGGCCGTCGTCAGCGCCTCGGGCGCGGCAGGGGAGCCGGGCTGCGTGGACGCGCCGGAGGAGAAGAGGCGGGAGATTTGCGACGCCGTCCCCCGTTTCCCCGTGTCGGTCTCTATCAATGTGCCCGGATTAATGACTCCGTGATCGGCCAGGGCCTTGAGCTGCGCGTCGTTGATCGGCCCCTGACGGCGATTGAGTTGATCGTAGAAATACCACATGGCTTTGGAGAACGTATCTTTTTGAAGTGATGACAAACAGTGTTCCCTCGCTCGGCGCGGCCTGCCCCGTTAGAAAGAAAAACCGAGGGGGGAAGAACCGTCATCCGGGATATAGACAGGGGTCCCGCACTGGGAACAGACAACCTGCCCGGAAAGGATCTGTTTCCCGCATTTATGACAAAACCGGTTGTTTTTCGCCGTATCCGAGCCGCAGTAGGGGCAGTGAGCCGTATCCTGCCCAAAAGGCGTGCCGCAGCCGGTGCAGAAAATCCTCTGCGCCGCCGCGCTTTCGGCCGGTGAAACAGGCGTAAAGACGGAACCGCCCGACGGCGCGGGAGCGCTTGCGGGAAAAAGGGTGGGAATATCCCCCGCCGCCCCCTTCTCGCCGGCGTCGTTCTCCATCTGGGTATTGGGGAGAATCCGTTTCGTCAGCACGAAGAATCGGAGGTTTTTTTCGTTGAAGGGGCCCTGTTTTTTCCCCTTCCCGTCATAAAAATACCATTTTGCCATAGCCGCTGTTTCGTGTTTTGTTTTATCCCCTGGGTACCGAAAAAACCGCTTGGACGCTCTTTCACAGGTTGAGGCGTTCCAGCAGCAGGTTTTTGGTCTCCTCATCATTGCTTCCGCCGGCTTCCAGCATTCCGGAGTGCAGGTAAATCACGCGAACGTTAAGATCGTCGTCATAGCCGGCGGAAATGACCATTTTTGGCTCCGTTTTGGAATGATAGCGCCAATCTCCTTCCTTGGAGATCTCATCAAACTCATACTTCGAGGAAAAGCTCTCTCTGATCTCGCTCATCTTCACCCCCGAGTTTTCACTCATACCGACGAGGAAACCGCTCACCCGATGAGTCTGTTTATCGAACGCTAAAACAACAACTCTGACCGGGGTGCTGGGACTCTTCGCCGTCAGCAAGATCATATTCGTTTCTGTGAATTTCTGAACCTCATAATCCCGAGCCCACTTTCCCTTCATATAGTTCCTGACGGTATCGCCGAGACGAATGCCGCTGATTTTTTCGGATTTCTTCAGCCGCTGGCCTTTAAAGTCGAAATAATCGTCGGGGTTCTGTTCACCGCCTTCGTTTTCTTCCCCGCCGCTGTTATTCTCCCCTTCACCGCCGGGGTCATTATCGGCTTCGTTATCGCCTTCGTTATCCCCTTCGTCCTC
>CADBTE010000338.1 GCA_902797455.1 uncultured Planctomycetota bacterium
GCGATCCCCGGCATCTTCTCGTCGAAGAGGGCGACATTCTGTTTGAGAACGCGCGCCGTCGGAAAATGAACCTCGATGAGGGTGGCCGAAAGGGCCCCCCGGCTGATCGCCTCTAAGGCGAGCGCCCCGGTGCCGGCGAACAGGTCGATGGCGTGCTTCCCCGCGGCCATCGTCCCGATGAGGTTGAAGACCGACTCGCGGATCCGGTCTTTCATCGGCCGAACCCGGTGGTCGCCGCTGTAGGCGAGCTTCGTCCCGCGGAACTTCCCGCCGATGACGCGCAGCCCCTCGACCTTCCCTCGGGGACCCGGCTGGCTTCCGACGTTTTTGCCGCGGCGGTCGCGATCGGCGCCGGAGGCGGATTTATCTTTGGCCTTTCCCTTGGCGCCCGGCCCGCGCCCGTCGGCGGGGGTGTTCTCTCCGTGGGGATAGACCTTGGCGTATTCCCGAAGGAACTCGTCGGCGTCCATCATCGGCGTGATCGCCGGGGCGCCGGCGCCGCGAAGCTTTTTACGTTCTTCGCGCGTGCGCGGCTGGAACGAGCGCTGTGCTTTGCCGACGACGTACAGGTCGGAGTAGACCCGCTTGGAGGAGAGCTCCGGATCGAGACCGCGCTCATCCCGGGAGCGGGGCTTGCCGGCGTTTTTGCCGCCGCGGTGCCCCCCGCCGCCGGAGGGAGAATTCTTTTTTGCCGTCATCGAGATTATGCCGTGTTCTTTATTGTTTCTATCGGACTTGTTTTTTAGGGTCTGGCCTACTATAATATAGGGGCCGTGTGTCCTTGCGGTGCCGAAAGGCCTGTTTTATTCAGGCGCCCCTTTATCGCCTGGAAAAGCGGCGCTTTTTGAGACCTCGCGTTCCTCAATATTATACTAGAATAATATTACGGGAAAGCGAGGCCGAAAGGGCGGAGAATCTTGTTGATTTTCCGTTTTTGGTGAAGGAGTAAAACCTTGCTCAAGGCGAAATCCGTATTGAATATACCGGTTTTGCCAAATACGTTGAGTGGGTTATTTTATCGCGAATCGCTCAAAGGTCTATCGAAAGATGTCAATGAAAAAGATTGCCCGCGTTCTTTCTGTGCTGGCGCTGCTGTGGTGCGTTTCGGCTATGGCTCAAGAGGCGGCCGAAGATGCCGCCGCCCCGAAGGCGGACGCTGCCGCGGCCGACGCTAATCCCCCGGCCGAGACGCCGAAAGAACTGGCCGACTTCGTCAAAAACTTCGACAGCTACAAGGCGAAGCTCAAGGAGCTTCGCGCCCTGAAGGCCGAGTATCAAACCGCGACGCCCCAGCGCCGCGACGAGATTCTCGATAAGTACAAGCCGCTGGTCGCCGAGGCCGAGGGGATGCAAAAGCTCTTGATTCCCCAGGGGATCGACGCGTATAACGCGCTGGACGGCAAAAACGTCGATCTGCTGAACTTCCTGCTTGGGATGTTCGAGTGGCAGATCATCAAAAAAGAAAATTATGAGTCGGCTTTCCAGATCGCCGAGGCGCTGATTCCGCACGACGGTTTCCCGCTTCCCGACTACGCCTACCTGTACGCCTACGCCGCCTTCGCCGCGTTCAACACCATGCATCTCGACCAGGCGAAACAGTGGAACGCGATCGCGAAAGAAAATAAGGCCTACGACAAGGTCCGCCAGCTCGACGCCAAAGACAATATGAAAATCGCCTTCGCCCTGGAACAAGAGCTCCCCGAATATGAGCGTCTGTGGGAAAAAGAGAAACAGATCCGCGACAAAGAGGCCGCCGACGACACCAATCCGCGGGTTGTCCTCCATACCACCAAGGGGGATATCACCCTGGAGCTGTTCCCGAACGAGGCGCCCGAGGCGGTCGGCAACTTTATGACGCTGGTCAAAGACGGTTTCTATACCGACGTTCCGTTCCACCGCGTCCTCCCCTTCTTCATGGCTCAGGGAGGCGACCCGACCGGGACCGGTGCCGGCGGACCGGGGTACTGTATCCGCTGCGAGTGTACCCGCCCGAATGCCCGTATGCATTTCCGCGGCTCGATCAGTATGGCGCACGCCGGCCGAAACACCGGCGGTTCGCAGTTCTTCCTGACCTTTGTCCCGACCGGTTTCCTTAACGGAAAGCATACGGTCTTCGGCCGAATCATCGACGGGATGGAGGTCCTTTCCGAGCTGCAGAGGATCGACCCCGAGGGGGAAAATCTGCCCGCCCCCGACAAAATTGTCTCGGCCGAAATCCTTCGCGGCGAACCGACCCCGTTCGAAAAACTTCCCGCGCGCTGATAAAACACAAAGAGACGCACACCTAAGAATCTAACAAAAAGAGGTATTTGTATGTCAACTCCGGAAAGAGAGAAGAAGCTGATTTTGGTCGTTGACGACGATCCCGAAATCTCCGAAACCATCCGCTCCGCGCTGATCGCGGTCGGTTACGACGTTCTTCTGGCGCGTGACGGCAACCTGGGGCTGGTCATCTGTGAACGGATGAAACCCGATATGATTCTGCTCGACATGATGATGCCGAAGCGCAGCGGTTTCCTCGTTCTGGAGGCGCTGCGCCAGTCCGAGGCGTTCACCTCGCGCGTGATCATGATTACCGGCAACGACGGAAACCGCCATCGCGACTACGCCCACAAACTGGGGGTCGACGCCTATATCCGCAAGCCGTTCCCGATGGACCTGCTTCTCACGACGGTCGAGAGGGTTTTTAGGAACGAGCTGATCCGCGACGAAGACGAAGAGTAAGCGCCTCGGGCTTCGTTCGCGCCAAAGCGCGCCGTTTCACCGCCGGGTTTCCCCGGCGGTTTTTTTGTCCGCCCCGCCTCACCGGGGGACGGCCGGCAGCCGGCAGAGGCGAAAGAATATCTCTTGACGCGGACGGTAAAAAAGGGCACACTCCCCCCGCGCTCTCGGCGGCAGACGGGACGCGCTCCCTTCGGTGGGGAGCGGCTGCCGCCGGGGCGCGCGAACACGCCGCCGCCGCGGCCGTGCTGGGGAAGCTGTTATGTCTGATTTTCGCCGTGCCCTTGCCTGGAACGCGAATTCCGGCGGCAAAGAAGAGGCGCGCGTTACGCGTTTGGCCGAGCGAATTCGCGCGGCCGCCGAAAATCCGCAGCTCGGCGCCCCGGAAATCTTTGATGTCAACGCGTACCCGAGCGCCAATTTGGTCGCCGCCTATTTCGACGATCCGGCGCCGGATGCCCGTGCTCAGAGCGGCTACGAACAGCAGTGTCTGCGCAGCGATACCCTGATGGCCGAGGCCGCCTGCTGCTTCGAGATACTTCACTTTTGTCTGGAACAGCCGGTCCGTGTCCCGAAGTCGTGCCGCCAGCGGCTCTACGCGATCAAAAATGAGCCGCTGACCGACAGCGACGCCGACCGCGGCGCGGTTTGCGAACCGGCCGCCGCCGATCGCCGCAAGGCCGAGCGCCCCGGCGGCGCGCCGTCGCGTCTGGCCTCGTTCGAGGCGTATGACCGCCAGGTCGATTTCGACCAGCCGCCGAGCCGTTCGACGTCGTACTTTCTCCGGCCCGACGATGACCGTCCCCAAGAGCGCGAGCCAAACGGCTCGAGGCAGCCGGAAAGCGGGCGCCGCCCCCCTGAGGGCCAGCCGCAGGCCGATGTCCGCAAGATCACGGTCACCAGCGAGAATCACTTTATGCGCTGGACTATCCAGCTGACGGAGACGATCATCCTTACCGCGCTGGTCTTTATTTTCCTTTTGTGGGGGATCCCCTGGATTCGAACGGTCCTCTCCGGGCACAAGAGCGTCGACGAGCAGCAGTCGGTTCAAAGCCGGGCGGAATCGTCCGACGCGGCGCTGCCCGAGGCGGATCCGTCGATCTGTTTCGCGTCGGCCGAAGCGCCCCAGCCGGCCGAGGCGCCGGCGTGCGAACAGCCGCTTGCCGAACAGCCGCTCGCCGAAGCGACGGTTCCCGAGCAGTCCCCCCGCGTGGAGCGGCTCTCGCTGGTTCCTCAGCAGCCGGCCGCGCGAAGCGCCCCGCTGACGATTCCCGCGCAGAACAACCGAATCTTCCAGTAACCGAAAAGGCGAAATGACGATCCCGAAAAAGCGCTTCGGTTTCGCGCCGCGCGCCGGGGACGGGTGTTTTTCGCCGCGGGCGCGGGGAAAAAGGAGGGGGTTCCCGCGAGTTTTTTCCTCCTGGGCAAAGCGTTGTTTTAGAAGGGTTTCCCCCCGTCCCCCCTCCTTTGTTTTACCGCTTTTGCTATGCTTTTATATTTTCCCGGGGCAATTGACAACCCCCCTATAGCTGTGGTATGAATTACCCCCGTATGTCTGGGGCCGCCGTAAGGATGTGGTCTTAAGGCGGGGCGGGCTTTCTTTCCCGCGCGGGAGACAACGATGGGTACGGTTCGAGTGTCCGACAGACGCCGCCGTGAAAGGAGAATGTAAGGTGGACGATGCAAATCGTCACAACATCTTCGTCTACATCTTGGAAAACGGGAGTGACGAGGGGTTCGTGCCGCGGGTGACGGATGATTATTGTCCGACCGACGCGGCCCCCGGCTCGCGTGCCAAGGTCGAAGTCCTTGCCCAGCGGCTGCGCGACGGCTTTCCCCTTTGGCACCCCGAAGATCGTTCCTCCTACTCGGGGCTGACCGGTTCCACCGCCCCGCGCGAGCAGCAGCAGGAAGAGGAGGGGGGAAAATAATCCCCGTTTGCCCGCGCTTGTTCTTGTTTTGTCTTTCCTAAGCGGCCGGCGGCGCGCGAAGGTCGAATTCCCACCGGCGAAAGGGCAAAATCTTGCCCATAATCGGCTGTTTAACACGCGCGCCGGGGGGGCCAAAAAATAGGAAAAAGCTTTTCCGAAAACGAAAACAGGTTTCCTTATAGTCTCCCTCGGGGGGTGTTTTTTTGAGTCGGCCGCGGAGAAAATCCGAGTTTTTTCGAGAAATTTCTCCCCCAGCCCCCAAGGGGGAAAACGGGGAAAAAATGGGGGAAAACCTATGTTTCGCGTACCCGCGCGGCATTAATCTTACCGAGTTTACCACCCCAACGAAAAAATTTTTGTGAAAATTTGATCTCTCACCCCCCTCAGATTGCTTGACGAGCTATTATAAACGTGGTACCATACCGCCTAAGTGTTGGGCTTTGTGTACCGCGCGGCCCACCCTTAAGTGTATGTGAACCTCCCCCCTTGGGGGGTCAACGGCGTCCAAGTTATCCATTAGAAAGGAGGAAATTATGAAAGAACGCCTCAATGTTTTTGATGTCATTCTCAGAACCGGGAATGATGAAGATTTCGTCCCCACGGTGACGGACGATTTCTGCCCGACCGACGCTCCGGCCGGATCTGCCGCGAAGGTTGAAGTTCTCGCCGAGCGGATCCGCAACGGCTTCCCGCTGTGGCACCCGGAAGACCGCGTTTCGTATTCCGGACTGACCGGCGCTATCCGTCCCCGCGAGTAGTTGGCCGTACTGTTCTCCTCTGGTGACCTCGCTTTGCGGCGGTCTCCACTCGTTAGCGTAGAAATTACCCACTAACCTGAAAACCGGAGAAAAGACGATGCCGCATTCGCCTAAAACCGGGCTTTCCGCCCCGTAAGCCGGAAAGAGAGTAACCAACCCTCTTTCCGGTTTTGCTTTTTCTTGCGGGGGCACCCGGCCGTTAGTTTTGTCCCGGCGGCTTTGTTGGCAAGTTTTTCTTATCTTCTATAATTTCTCCGGCGCCGATTCCCTGCCGGTATCCGCCGCTTTAAGGAGCCGTTTATGGATTTTCTTCCCACCGCCGATATTCCGTCCCTGCGTCAGATGGCCGGGCTGTGCCGCGCCGCCCGGAGGTTCTTCGAGGAGCGCGGGTTTTTCGAGGTGATCACCCCGGTCCTGTCCCATGATGTCTTGGTCGACCTCTATGTCGA
>CADBTE010000339.1 GCA_902797455.1 uncultured Planctomycetota bacterium
GGGATTCACCTTGTCCCCGCCACCGACCTGGCGCCGGGGCTTTTATTGGGGCGGGGGCGCCTGACCGACCGGCCGATCACTCCCGGGCAGTGGGATGACATCTGCTGCGCTTGGCCCCTGACACGTGAGATCGGACGCCTCGACATCGGTCAAATGGCGGTGGTTCAAGACAGGCAGATTCTCGCGATCGAAGGAGTGGGGGGGACCGACCGAACCGTTCAGCGCGGCGTCTGTCTGGCGAAGGGGGGGGATGTCTCGATCGTCAAGATCGGAAAACCGAACCAAGATATGCGTTTCGACGTCCCGACCATGGGGATGGAGACACTCAAAACAATGGTCAAAAACGGGGTCCGTCTCCTGGCGATGGAGGCGGGGCGGACGATCATGATCGAGCCGCCGGAAGAACTCGCCCGCTTCGCCAATGAGCATGGGCTGACGGTCGTCGCGCTGAGTGACGACGACCGTCTGTCGGACACCTGCCCGTTCGACCAATCGCTCATCACGCCGGTTCCTTCCCCGGAAGAGATACCGGTCGACCGCACCCCGCCCGGAGCGGGAAACGACGTCCCTTTTACCTGTCTGACACGCCGCGGGCCGTCGGCCGGTCAGACGGCCGATCTGAACTACGGCTGGCCGTACGCTCGAGCCCTGGGGCAATACGGCGTGGGGCGAACCGTATTGATCCGCAAGCGCTCGGTCATCGAGGTGGAGACTATCGAGGGGGTAGAGGCGGCCGTCGCGCGGGGGAAAGAATCACGCTGTCCCGGGGCGCTGGTTTTGGTCCATCGCATCACTGAAGACGACGTTTACGCGCCGCTGGATACCGGCGTGATCGAAGCGATGAAAAGCGCGAAGGCGACACTTCTGGCGGTCGATGAATCGTACCCGATGGATCGCGGCGCGCTGGCCGAGGCGGCCGATCGGGCGGGGATTGTATTCGGCACGATTTCTCGTGATTAGTTTTGTGACAGTTCTTTTAGCGCGCCGCTTTTTTCGACACGGTACAGGCGAACCTTATCAAGCGCGCCGGCGGGGAAAAAGCGCTCGGCCTCTTCCTCGCTCGGGATAACGCGGCGCAGAACGCGCGCTTTTTCCATCGCGGCGATCAGCGCGGGGCTCAGCAGTTCCCCGTCGGTTAAACCGTAATTCCCCGGGGAGAGGAACCGCTCGATCTCCCGCTGATCGTAAAGAACAAAGCCGATACCGCGCTCGGCCAATCGATCGCGCAGGGCGGCGGCCTCCTCGTCGGTTAAAGAAAATCCCTCGGCGCCGCCGGGGCCGCGAAGCCGCCGGGCTGCGCTTTCCGGAAGGACCTCGGCCAGGAGGGAACGATTCCAGCAGGTCGAGTAATCGATCGGAACCCGATAGGCGAACGCGCGCGCATCGCCGAGGAGCAAAAGGCGGTTTCCGGCCGCCCGGCCGTCGTCGGGAAGCTGACCGCCGCGATGGGCAAGCCAGGCGGACCACTCGCCGCCGCGCAGCGGGTCACAGGCGAGCTGTTGGGGAGAGACAAAAAGATCGCTGGTCACGCTGTTCATCACTGTATTGACGGCCAGGGCGTAAAGGGCGCACAGCAGGATCAGCGTCCCCACGGCGGCGTGCCGCAGGCGTGCGGCGGTCTCGGCCAGGTTCGCCGAAGCCCGGGCAATGATCAGCGAGACGATCGGGAGAATCGGAACGAGGAAACGGGTCAGCCGGTGGGTGAAGAAAAACCACAGGAGAACAAACAAAACCGTGTAACCCAGCAGCAGGATATCGACCCCCCGCCCGCGGCGCCGGGTAAGCGACAAGGGCGCCAGGGGCAAAAGAGCCAGCACCGCCGAGGCGGACGGCTCACCGATGAACAGCGCACGGGCCGAGGCGGCCAGCGCCGAGAAGCCAAAGCCGTGGGGAGAGTGCGCCTGGCGCCAGCGCTCTTGGATGGCGGCGCTCCAGCTGCCGGTACGATCCCCAAAGAGGGAGACGGCCAGCGGCCAGACGGGATTGCCGGTGACGGCGGCGTTCTTGAGGTACCAGTACCCGCCGAACAAAAGCGCGGCGGTGCCGAAGGCGAAAAGGACCAAAATCGCCTTTCCCCACCGAATTTTTGGGGGGAAGAACATCACCGCGGCCAAAAGCAAAGCAATGGGAACCAGCACAAAGACCACCCCGGTATATTTGATCGCCGCCGCCCAGCCGGCGAACGCGCCGGCCAACAGTACCGGCGCCGGATGCCGGGATGAGTCGCTGAAATAAATCACCGCGGCGTAGAAGGCGGCCAAAAGCGCCAGCCCCAGCAGGCCGTCGACCAGGCCGAACGAAAAGTTCTCGAAGACCGACGGGAACGCCAGGAAGAGCAGCGCCGCGGCCAGGCCGGTCCGCCGAGGGCCGGCGGCGGGGAAACGCCGGGAAAACGCGTAAAGCCCCAGCGCCGCTAAAAGCGCCATAGAGGCCAAGAGCATCTTTCCTCGGCAAGTCCCCTCCAAAAGCCGTCCTCCGTCCCCGGCGTCCCCAAGGGCGCCGGAGGAGAAATTCCCCCACCAAAGGAGCATCTCCCCGGACAGAGGCATATTCATATAGACGTTGCGCGGAAAGAAGCCGATGTCGCCGGTTCGCGCGATCTCCCGAGCCGCCTCGGCGTGGTACTCCAAGGTATCGTA
>CADBTE010000340.1 GCA_902797455.1 uncultured Planctomycetota bacterium
CACTCGCTGGAGGAGCTGGTCGGCAAGCTCAAGAGCCCCCGCAAAGTGATGCTGATGATCCAGTCGAAGGACGCCGTCCCCGCCCTGGAGACCAAGCTCTATCCCGAGGCGGCCGCGGTCGACGCGGTGATCGAGCAGCTGCTCCCCCTGCTGGATCCCGGCGACGTGATCATCGACGGGGGAAACACCCAGTTCAAGGATACCGAGCGCCGCACGAAGTTCCTCCAGTCCAAGGGGATCCGCTTCATCGGGACCGGGGTTTCCGGCGGTGAGGAAGGGGCCCGCCGCGGGCCGAGCATGATGCCCGGCGGCGACCCGGAGGCCTGGCCGCTGGTGAAAGATATTTTCCAGTCGATCGCCGCGAAGGTGGGGCCCAACGGCGATATCCCCTGCTGCGAGTGGGTCGGCGACCGCGGGGCGGGGCACTACGTGAAGATGGTCCACAACGGGATCGAGTACGGCGATATGCAGCTCATCTGCGAGGCGTACTGGATGCTCAAACTCGGCGCCGGGCTGTCGAACGAAGAGATTGGCGAGGTCTTCGCCAAGTGGAACGAGGGAGAACTGAACAGCTACCTGATCGAGATCACCCGCGATATCTTCACGGTGAAAGATCCCGAGACGGGGAAATATCTTATCGACGTGATCCTCGACACCGCCGGGGCGAAGGGGACCGGGAAGTGGATGAGCCAGCTGGCGCTGGATCTCGGCGTCCCCAGCACGCTGGTGACGACCGCCGTTTACGCGCGCTGCATCTCGGCGATGAAATCCTCGCGCCTGGCCGCCTCGAAGATTCTAAGCGGGCCGACGGCCAAGTGGTCGGGCGATAAGGAGACCTTTATCGAGCAGGTTCGCCTGGCGCTGTACGCCTCGAAAATCTGCTCGTACGCGCAGGGGTTCGTTCAGATCGCCGCGGCGGCCAAGGAGTACGGCTGGACGCTCCACTACGGCCCGATCGCGATGCTGTGGCGCGGCGGCTGCATTATCCGCGCGGTCTTCCTGGAGCGGATCAAAGACGCCTTCGACGCCAACCCGAATTTGGATAACCTGCTGCTGGATCCCTACTTCAAGAATATCGTCGAGAACGCGCAGCCGGCGTGGCGCAAGGTCGTCGTCACCGCCGCCGAGCTGGGGATCCCGACCCCGGCGTTTTCCACCGCGCTGTGCTACTACGATTCGCTGCGCAGCGAGGTGCTGCCGGCCAATCTGCTGCAGGCGCAGCGAGATTATTTCGGCGCCCATACGTACAAAAGAGTGGACAAGCCGAACGAGGGGCCGTTCCACACCGATTGGATCAACGTCCGCGAAGTGAAGTAGAAAAAGAAAAGGGAGAATCAAGCTATGGCTAGCAGCGCTGAATATCTCAATGGTCTGTTTGGTCTGGCCGGTCAGACCGCCGTGGTTATCGGCGGCGGCGGGGCGCTGGGCCTGTGCCTGGGAACCGGGCTGGGAAAGGCCGGGGCGAAGATCGTCGTGGCCGACTGCCGCAAAGCGCAGTGCGACGAGGCGGTCGCCCGCCTGAAAGCCGAGGGGATCGAGGCGATCGGGATCGAGGTCAACGTGACCGATAAGCAGTCGCTTCGCGCCCTGCGCGACGAGGCGATCGCCTGGGGGGGAAAGGTCGATATGCTCGTCAACTGCGCGGGGATCAACGCCGGGACCTCGTTCCTCGATGTCGACCCCGAGGTTTGGGACAAGATCATGGCGGTGAACCTTAAGGGGACGATGCTCTCGTGCCAGGTCTTCATCGAAAAGATGCTCACCTCCGGGGGCGGCTCGATCCTCAATATCGGGAGCGTCAACTCCGACAAACCGCTGTCGCGCGTCTTCGCCTACGCCGCCTCGAAGGCGGGGGTGGTCAACTTAACGGCCAATATCGCCCAGGAATTCGCCGAGAAGGGGATCCGCTGCAACGCTATCTGCCCCGGGTTCTTCCCGGCCGAACAGAACCGCAGGCTCCTCGACGAAAAGCGGGTCGAGAATATCATGCGCGGAACCCCGATGCGCCGCTACGGCGATCCGAACGAGCTGGTCGCCGCGGCGATATTGCTTCTGTCCAAGAACGCCGGGAGCTATATCACCGGAGCGGCGTTCTACGTCGACGGCGGGTTCACCTGCTCGTGGTTCTAAACAGGATTCGAAAAGCCGCGCGGGAGGCGCGCAACATTTACAGGAGGTAAACGCCGTGCGCTCACGATGGACTGAAGAAGCCCCCGTGGTTCTTTCGAGCCAGGGATTGGTCAAAAAATACGGTTCGCGGACGGTGGTCAACGGCGTCTCGTTCGAAGTGCACGAAGGAGAGGTCGTCGGCCTGCTGGGGCCCAACGGCGCCGGGAAGACGACCAGCTTCCGAATGACGTGCGGCCTGATCAGCGCCAACGCCGGCCGGGTCTTCTTAGGAGGCACAGATGTCACCTCCTGGCCGATGTACCGCCGCGCCAGGGAAGGGGGGATGGGATACCTGCCGCAGGACCGCTCGGTCTTCGGCGCCCTGTCGACCGAGAAGAACCTCTACCTGGCGATGGAGATGGTCGGTATTCCCCGCTCGCAGCGAAAGAAGAGGTGCGAAGAGCTTCTCGATCGTTTTTCGCTGCGCAAAGTCCGCAGGACGAAGGTCGGCGCCGGGGGGACCGGAGGGCTCTCCGGCGGCGAGCGCCGCCGGCTGGAGATTGCCCGCGCGCTGCTGTCGGAACCGAGAATCCTTCTTTTGGACGAGCCGTTCGCCAACGTCGACCCGAATACCGTCACCGAGATTCAGCACGTCGTTCAGGAACTGTCGCGGGACGGGATCGCCGTGCTGATCACCGATCACCAGATCGACGCGACGATGGAGATCGCCGACTACTGTTATGTCATTGCCAACGGAACGGTCCTCACCCGGGGAACCCCGGTCGAGGTCTTAAGCGACCCGAACGCCCAGCAGAGCTACTTCGGCGAAAAGTCGCAGCAGCAGCTCGACAACCTGCTTAAGAGAATCTCGAACGAGGAAGCGCAGGGACGCCACGCCCCCGCGGCGCGCCGCCCATCAGCGGCCCGTTCCCCGATGGGGTACGTCGTGGAGGACGCCGATGAGGAGGTCCGCTCGTTCCGTGTCGCGGACCGGGACAGCGAGGAAGAGGAGGTGATCGTCCCGCGCGACCGGATCGCCAACAAGATGTTCCGGGGGCAGTCGATCTATCGGCGCAGGAAGTGATGTTTTAACGGCCACCGGTGACAAAAAGAGGATAAAACAAAAAAGACACCGCGGGGCTTCCTTTCTATTCTAGGGGCACTTTCCCCCTCGAAAAAAAACAGAAAAAACCAGGAAATTCTCCTTCTCCCTGATTGAAAACGCCCTTGCCCCAAGGTAAATTAACACCTGCGTGAAAGATACCCTCCCTCCAGTCCCTGCCGCGCGGGAGCGTTTTTACCCAATTCAGATGCGGCCGGGCCCAAGGAGGGCGGAATCTTACAACGCTGCCTTGTTTTTGAAAGGAACAAGGCAGCGTTCGTGCACCGCGGACAGATATAATCAACGTCCCCACCCGACAAAAGCCGAGGAGGACTCCACGATGCCAAAGAAGAATTTTTTTGCGGGACTCTTAGCGTCTTTTCGCAATCGCCTAGGGCAATCCAATAGTCCGCGGGCACGTTCTCTTCACTAAATGGCTATTGTTATGTGAAACACATGGTGTATGATGAATCTCCATGAATCCTTAAACTCCGGAAGGGTCAAGAAATGAGAACTACTGAGCGTATTACCCAAAGGGTTTCCTCCTTCATAAGGAACATCAAGGGAATATGCGTTCGCACCATCATTGTTTTGTCTAGTTTCTTTCTACGGGAAAAAATACTCAAAATCTCAGCAGGAATGGAGAACATTGAGTTCGCTAAACTCTACAATAACCCAAGCCTGGCAAAGATCATTGTTTCCCACGATAATCCCACCTACAGTTCTATCGACGGTGTTCTCTATTCCAAAGATGGGACAAAGCTGATTCGTTTTCCACCTGCGAGCAAAAAGAACACCTTTCAAGTTCCTGACTGCGTTTCATCGATTGAGAATGGGGCTTTCACAGGCTGTACATCCCTGAATAACATCAATGTTTCCCCCAACAACCTTTCGTATAGTTCTATTGGCGGTGTTCTCTATTCCAAGGATGGG
>CADBTE010000341.1 GCA_902797455.1 uncultured Planctomycetota bacterium
ACCGTCCCCGACCACCTTCGCCGCTGAGCCGTTTCCCAAAAGCCCGCCAGCCATCACGACCCAAGGCCGGGTCCGAACAAACGAAGAAAACTGCCATGAGCAAGAATCACCGAGACGTCCTCAACATGCCGATCGGCCATACCGAACTGGAGGCCGATTTCAAAGAATACATCGACAGCGCCGATCGATACCGCTTCTCCTACCCCAAGAACTGGTTCGTCCAAGAGGCGATCTGGGACACCGACGTGCGGGCGGTGACCGCCAACAGCCCCGAGGGATATTTTTGGATCCTCGCCTCGTACCCCGAATCGATCGACCTGTTGTCCACCGCCAAAGAGGTCCTCGACACGATGAAGGGGGAATACAATCATCTGGAAGACACCCCGCTGAGGCGCCGCATCGCCGGGTATGTTCTCACCGGTTTCGAGATGAACTTCTACTTCCTCGACCTGGTCAACAACGCCTCGGTCCTGGCTCTGAAGGCCAACGGCCGCAGCTGGATCATCTTCCACCAGGGGACCGACCAGCTGAAACTCCTCGGAGAGAAGTTCTCGTGCGAGGAGGTCTTCGACGCCATCACCTACTCGTTCCTCTCCTCGATCAGCGAAAGGACCGAAGAAAGTCAGGCCGCCCGCGGGCAGGGGTGATCTTTCCCCTCGCGGGGCAGCCGTTCGTCACGTGAAAAAAAGGAGACACCCCGGGGTGTCTCCTTTTTTGCGCGCCGCTCAAAGGGGGAGGAGCGGAAGATCAAAACTCCTCCGGAAGCGCCACGGCGTCGGAAAGCTTGTCGCCGAGGGAAAGCGCCCAGAGGCGTCCCCCGTTCTGACGCAGATAGACGATATCGTTGTCGACCGACTCGATCACTCCGTCGAACGATCCGATCTGGAGCTTCTCGCCGATGCCGACGGTCATGGTCTTTCCGATGCTCCCGATATTCCATCGGGTGGTGGTCACCATCGGCTCTTCCGCCGAGACACGCTTGGAGGGGATCCCGGTGAGGATGGCGAAACTGGCGTCGTCGAAACCGGTCTGAGCGTACTGGAAGATATTCGCCCGCGCGTAGGGGCTGTAGGTGGCGAACGGCCCGGAGGCCAGCCGCTTGATGTACTGACGCGCCGGGGGCAGACGAACCGGATCGGGGTAAGGACTGCGCCGATCGAGTTTGGCCAGCGACAGCCCCTCGATCACGATCGTCACGCTTATCTCGTCGCTGCCGGCGACCGGCTGAATATCGAGCGAGTCGATCCGATGAAGGAAGCCGGTCCACGAGAACTCATAGAGGAACCGCATGAGCGATTCTTCTTTGCACTGGGTCTGGAGCTGGAACTTGTTCGAGGCCGTTCCCTGACCGCGCTGGTACGCGCCGATCTGGATCTTGGCGTTGGGCATTTCGCAAAACTCCGCCAGCTGCGAGAGCCACATCTGGTATTCGATCCGGGCGCTGGCGGGATTCATCGGGAACGATCGGGCGAAGAGTCCCTGCTGCGCCGCGGAGAATTGTTTCATGGTCTCCAGCCGGTTGACCGAGTTGGCCTTCTGCTGGTCGAGCTGCTGGCTCTGCTCGTCGAGTTTTTTGAGTACGGCGACCCGGCGGGTTTGATAGAGCTTCCACCCGACAAACCCGAAGATGCCGCCGAAGAGAATCAGGATGATCAAGACGCCGCGTAACGTTTTCATGCCAGGTTCTCCTTTCCGTTCAGATCAAAGGCGGCCGACGGGGCCGGCTCGGCGGCCGGCTGCTCGGCAGGCGGGGCTTCAGCCGGAGGTGCCTCGGCGGGTGGCGCTTCAGCCGGGGGTGCCTCGGCAGGAGGCGCTTCGGCAGCCGGGGCTTCCGCGGGAGCCGCTTCGGCAGGCGGAGTTTCGGCCGGTGGCGCTTCGGCGGCCGGGGCTTCCGCCGGTGGCGCTTCAGCGGCCGGTGCTTCAGCCGGTGGTGCTTCAGCGGCCGGGGCCTCGGCGGGTGCCGCTTCGGCAGCGGGTGCTTCCGCCGGTGGTGCTTCGGCAGCCGGGGCTTCGGCGGGAGCTTCCGCAGGGGCCGCCTCGGCCGGAGTTTCGGCGGGCGCTTCGGCCGGTTGCTCGGCGGCAGGTTGTTCGGCGGGTTGCTCCGCGGGTTGCTCCGCGGCCGGTTGTTCAGCCGGCTGCTCGGCGCCTGGCGCCGCGGCCCCCTCACCGGAACCTTGCTGCTGGTCCACCTGCGGACCTTCCAGGTACTCGCGCAGCTGGCGGCGGAACACATCCTGTTGTTTTAAGATCTGCTCCTGCTGCTGCTTCAGGTACTCTTCCTGCTGTTCAAGCTGCTGGCGCTGGTAGGTGATCCGCTGCTGCTGCTGTTCGATCTGCTGCAGAAGCATCTGCTGTTGCTGGCGGCTCATCTGCGCCTGCATCACCTGCTGCTGAAGCTGCTGCTGACGCGTCTGTTCTTCCTGCTGACGCTTCCGCATTTCGGCCTGCTTCTCGCGCAGCTCCTGTTCTTTCTTCTGCTGGTCGAGCTGCTGCTGCTTCAGCGCGTCCTGATACGCCTTAAGCTGGTCGGCGTAGAACTCGGGGTTCGAGGCCGACAGCTCCTGCAGCGGCCGGGGAAGCATACGGAGGTAGTCCGCCGCCTGTCTTCTGTGGCAATAGATCGTGGCCGTGAAACTATAGGCGAAGCCGCTTTCCCCCTCCTGGGGAACCGGCCCGGACGACTGAACCTGATGCGACCCGTCGCCGGTCATCGCCTGCTGGAACTTCCGGTAGACCGCCGGGGTCGTGATATTGGCGCTGATAATAAACGCCGGCCGGCCCCGCATCGCGTTGGTGTAGGCCAGGCGGGTCACCACCATCTCGGGGAACTTCGGGACACGGATCGTCAGATCACGCAGCTCGTCGAGGACGACAACCCCCTGCTGATCCCAGCCGGAGGCGTTCGACAGAATCGTGTAAAGCGGCGCGGCCTGATTGATCTGAGCGCCGACCTCCTCGACCTCTTTCGTTTGGCGCGCGATATCGTCTCGGCGGCGGGCCAGGTCCTGCTCGTTCCAGCGCCAGCCGTACCAAAAGGCGCCCCCCGTCAAGAGGAGGAGGAACAAAACGAAGAGGGTGTAGTTAGGCGGCTTCGGCTTGCGGCGGGGATGCATCAGGTCGATCAGCGGCCGGCTCTTGGGGCTCTCGGCCAAGATCGACCCGACCAGCGGGGCGAACCGGCCCGGCCGCTCGGGGGCCTCGAACTTCCTGGCCGTCTTCACCAGATCGAACGGGCTGACGCACTCGACCGTCATCTGGCGGTCGATCAGCTTTTCCTCCAGCGCGTCGTACTGTCCCGGCTCCCCGAAGAGGGTCACCCGGCGGGGATCGTCTTCGGCCAGGGGGCCGACGGCGAAGGTTCGAATGATTTCGTTTTCCAGACGCTCGCACCGATCGGCGTCGGTCAGGTCGGCCTGGATCGGGAAGGTTCGCATCGCGGCCGGTTTTCCGCCGTCGAGCAGAACCAGGTTGACTTCGTCTCGGCCTTCCTGAACCAAGAGGATCGGCGCGGCGGTCAGTGTCGGATTGACCCCGGCGAACTCACACAGCGCGGCGGTTTTGATCTCCATGCGCGCCGGTTTTCGGCCGGCGGCCGCGCAGGCCTCTTTGACATGCCTCATCGTCGCGCGGGTCATCGCGACCGCGACGATCTCCAGACCCTCGCTCTTGTCCGCGGCCATCGGGAGGAAGTCAAGCGGGCTCCCCTCGCCGTAGGCGGTCGAGTCTCGCAGGACCTGGTTCTGAACCATCTCGGGGAGCTCCGACTCGGAAACCCGGGGGAGGAGGATGTTCAGAACATCCACATCCCCTCGTTCCAGGTTGAGGATCACCTTGGCCGAGCCGACCTTCTGACTCTTAAGAAGGGCCCGCAGCTTGGCGCCGATTTTCCGGTACCGTTCCACCTCCGGCGGGGCGGCCGGCTGGGCGC
>CADBTE010000342.1 GCA_902797455.1 uncultured Planctomycetota bacterium
CGGCGGCCGATCCGCGCATCCAGATTTGCTCTTGGGCCCTCGGTTCGGAGGCGGGTTGGGGAGCACCTTCGGGGAATGCCTCGACGATGGCCGATTGTTGGGTTTCCCGCTGGGCCGCTTGCTGGGCTGCCAGCTGTGCCTCGAGCTGCCGCTGCCGCGCCTCGGCGGCGTCTAAGGCCGCCTGGAACCGACTCCACGCTTGGTCCTCTTGACGCGCCTCCAGCAGATCGAGATTGGCCTCTCCCGGGAGAATCGATTGTGAGAAGGAACCGCCGAAACGCGAACTGGATGATTCTGTGACGCCAAGGAAGGCTCCGTCGTCGGTGAAGGCCAGGCCGCTGCCGGCGAAACGGTTTTGGAAGGGGAGCGGGGAGAGGTATCCTCCCCGGACGTAGGAGCCGAAGCGTCCATCGACCTGTTGGGGATTAAGGATTCCGGTGGCGGAGGGTTTGACGACCCCCGAGGGTTCCTTGACCTCGGTGACGGAGTTCATCTGCCCAAGCACGGCGGGACTGGCCATCACGGCCAGCAGACAAATCACAGGAAAGTGGCGCCGAAGAGCAGTATTAGGGGAAAAACGGCCCTTCGGTGTCAGGCATGCGTGTTCTTCGCGCATCGTGCTGGTTCCTTGGTTAGGGATGGTCGAACGTTAGGGTGAACGACTGTTCGGAGGTCTCGTCGGCCAGGAGTGTGACGACGGCGACACGGCCCTCCTCTTCGGTGGTGAGGGTGCCGCCGTCGGCTTTTTGGGCAGAAAAACCCTCGGGGACGTAGAAACGCAGGGCCGTGGGATACCCACCCACGACGGCGGCTTTCCCGGTGAGAACACCGTCGCTGCCGTCCCAGGCAAGTGCGTTGAGATCGACAGCCCCCTGGGTCAAATGACGGTCGGAGGTGAGAAACCAGGGATGATCGCTCTTGGCATGGAGCGCGAAGAGCCGAACCGCGCGCGGCGGGACGGAGGTTTCCAAACGGCCGGTTAAATTATCGTGAAATTCCCCGGTCCAGAATTCCCGAGCGACAGCCCTCGTGTCGGGGGGAAGGCCCAGCTCGCAGAAGTCGACCCCGACCCGCTTTTCCTCGGTGTCCCAGTTGAACAGGGCCACGACATCCCAGCTGCCGAAGTTCTTGCCGACTTTAAGGTCCCAGACATCGAGCATCTCGAAGCGGGGATAGAGGTTCGTCGGGCGAATATCGGCCACGGGAAGCGTTTGCTGAATAAGGCGGATCTTCTCGGGTGTGAGGGTCGCCAGTTTATCACCGGTGAACAGAAGCTGCCCGGGGAGTGAGACGATGACCGCCGAGACACGGGCCTGCTCGATCGGAAGATCACTGACTAAGAGGGTATCGGGGTCGGTATAGAAGACAATGTTGTTCACAAAGACCTGGTTGATGGTTCGAGCCGCCTGACCGAGAACCCCCTCCCAATGGACCGGCTGATTGGCGCCGACGATATCGGCCCCGATTCGCGCGGCGTCCGCGTAGCGCGCCTCCGGACCTGTGAGATGTCCCTGGCAGGCCAAAAAGACTCGGTCTTCGCCGATTCCCTCTCGGAAGGCCGCGACCGTCCGTTCGAAAGGATTGGGGACCGTGGGGTCGTGGAAGCAGGCCCTCACATCGGGGCGCTCGTACAGGTGAGCCATGTAGCTGATCGACGGCCCCGACATTCCGTCGATCTTGAAGAATTCATATCCCCATTGGCCAGAGGCGACACGGAAGATATCCCGCAGGTGATCGAGCGCCTCGGGAACCGTCGGATCGAGCGACCAGCGGCCGTTCCAGGAGGAGATCGCGTTTCCCTCGGCGTCGTGGAGGAACCAATCTTTATGCTCTTCGTAGAACTGCTGATTCCCCGTGCCGTAGGGGGCCATCCAAAGCCCGGGACGAAAACCGAGGGCGCGGATATCGTCGGCGAGCTGTTTCATCCCCAGCGGGAACTGCCGTTCGTTCGTTTCGAGATTCATGTTTGAGAAGTGCGAGACGGGGAGCTGATCGGAGTTCCCCTGCCATGACTCGATCGACCAGAATTCCATTCCGAACGGCTGAAAATACTTCTTTCCCAAACGAGCCTCGGCGAGGTTGTCTTCGGCGGTCGCTTTGTCGAAGTAAGTATTCCACGACATCCAGCCGGTCGGCGCGCGGGGGACACGCCGGCGGTCCAGCGGGGCGTAGTAGGGGACCCACCGCGATTGGAAATAGTGCCGCTGGAGAGAAAAGCGCCAGACGCTGGAGGCGGGATTGTCGATGGCGCCGCTGAAACTTAAGCGGTAGGTCTTCCCGGAGGTTTTTCCCTCGTCGCTTGTTCCCGGCATGGAACGAAGCTGGACATCACTGCCGATGATCGCTAGGGCAAGATCCTCCTCCGGGGCGAAGATCGAGTCGTTCAGCGTCGAGTCGCACCGGCCCCAGACAAAGGGGAGAACCCGCTCGGAGACAGGGGGGATCGTTTTGCACGTCCAGGAGTTTTCGGGAAAGGTGACCGTTCCGTCAAAAGATACCGTTCCGGGGAAGAATTGCCTCGTTCGGTGCTCGACACGCATCTCGAGCCAGTCGCCTTCCGCCAGGAAAAGAATGTACAGCTGTGCGTCCCCGCGCGGATCGACAATGGCCAGCCGATTGGCGACCCCGTCGCGGGCGGGAACGACGGTCCAGCCGCCGTTTTTGTCGGCGTCATAGGCGTCGACGTGAATCGTCCCGGTGATCGCGATCCCCTGGTCGGGGAAAGTCATCTGGAGCTGGTTTCCCTGGCCAAGTTCAACAAGCCAGGAACCGAAAATCAACGCCGCCGCGCCAACGATGGGACTCATCCGTTAAGATCTCCTTGAGTTTAATCAGACTCCATCTCCAGTTCATCGGGGGAGAGAATCCGCCTGGGGAGTCCGCCGGGGGACGATGAACCTTGGGAGCCGCCGTTTTGTTCGCCGCCTGTTTTGTCCTCTTGTGCCGGGGCATTCTGACCGACTTCAGGCGGCTCTTCATAATCCTCGTCCCCGCGGTCGCCGAAGATCTCTTCGGCCAAGGCGCAGTAGTCGCGCGCGCCGTTGCTGCGCGGGTCGTAGTCAAAAATCGATTCCCCGAAACTGGGCGCCTCGGCCAAGCGGATATTGCGGCGGATTTTGGAGTCGAACAGCCGCGCGCCGCGGCAGGTCGGGAATTTCTTATCCCCCCGCTTGGCGCTGAAGAACGCCTCGACGTTTTCGGTGATTTCGCGTGCCAGCGTCGTCGTGCCGTCGTAGAGACACAGGACGACACCGGCGAGTTTTAGTCGCGGATTGAGCCGCCGGGCGATCACCTCGATCGTCTGGATCAGTTTACTGAGCCCGTGAAGCGCCAGAAAATGCGGCTGAAGCGGGATAAGGACCTCTTGAACACAGGCCAGGGCGTTGAAGGTCAAAACCCCCAGGGACGGGGGACAGTCTATGATCAAATAGTCAAAATGATCGGTCTCGGGGACCAGCTGATCCCGCAGATTTAACTCACGGCCCGCCACACCGTTTAGATTCATTTCGGCGCCGGCTAAATCGAGGTTGGAAGGAACGAGCCAGAGGTGATCGCTGACCTGTCTTTTGACCTCGGCGATCGGCGTCCCCTCCACCAGCACATCGTAGGCCGAGGGATCGTCGGGAAGCACCTCGATCCCGAGGTGGAGAGAGGCGTGCGCCTGGGGATCGAGATCGATGAGGAGGACATTTTTTCCAGCAGAGGCCAGCGCCGCCGCCAGATTCACTGCCGTCGTCGTCTTCCCCACTCCCCCTTTTTGATTCATTACCGCAATTGATCGCATGGTCAAAAACCTCTTTCCCTTTTTTCGACCGCAGCTTCCGGCCGGCGTTCTCCCTCACGCTCACACCGAGGCGTTCCTCATTTTATCCTCTGTTTTTCGATGATTCAACACCAGTCCCAGCCGTTCTTTTAGCGGTGAAGAGATTATGGCGGCGATTTTTTCGCCCCCTAGGTCCTATTGTTTTCCTTTCCCTTGCTTTATAATGGCTGGGTATTTTTTGTGGCCGCGGCCGGTGTTGCCGGCGCTGCGGCACGGAACCACTCGAACCACTTTCGGAGCAGGCGAATGGCAAAGACCTCTTATCTCGCGGTTGATATGGGAGCGTCCAGCGGACGACACATCCTCGGTCAGTTTGACGGTGAGCGAATTGAACTGGAAGAAATCTACCGCTATGTTAATGGCCCCATCGAGATGAATGATGGCTATTATTGGGATTTCCCGGGATTGTGGGCCAATGTTCGTGAGGGCCTGATGGCGGCCGCGCGGCGCTGCGGCGACACTATCAAAAGTGTCGGGGTCGATACTTGGGGTGTCGACTACGCCTACCTCGACAAGAACGGGCAGATTCTCGCCAATCCCCATTGTTACCGTGATCCCAGGACCGACGGGGCGATGGAGCGTGCCTTCGAGACGGTCTCGCGCGAAGAAATCTTCGAGCACACGGGGCTGCAGTTTATTCAGATCAACTCTCTTTATCAGCTTTTGGCCGATCGCTGGGCCGGTTCGGTTCCGCTGGCGAACGCCGATCGCTTTATGATGATTCCGGACCTCTTCCACTGGCTCTTGTCGGGGGTCGCCAGCAATGAGTTTACCGATTCCACGACGACCCAGATCTACGACCCGCGCAAGGGGGAGTGGGCCTACGAGCTTCTGAAGAAGTTTGATCTCCCGACCGACATCTTCAAACCGGTCTCGCAGCCGGGGACAGTGCTTGGCGGCCTTCGTCCCTCGCTGGTGAAAGAGTCGGGTCTTGCCTCGGCGAAGGTAGTCCTTCCGGGGTCGCACGATACCGCCAGCGCTGTGATGGCGGTGCCAACCGCCAGCGCGTCGGGGACGGCCGACTGGGCCTATATCAGTTTGGGGACCTGGGCGCTGATGGGGATCGAATCGGCGGTTCCGATTGTCAACGACGTGGTCTCCGCCTTCAATTTCACTAATGAGGGAGGGGTCGGGGGAACCACCCGCATTCTCAAAAACATCTGTGGGATGTGGCTCCTTCAAGAATGCCGCCGTGTCTGGAATCAGCAGGGCAAGGGATATGACTGGGAAGATATGAACCGTCTGACCGACGGCGCTGTTGCGCTTCGCTCGTTCATCAATCCCGACGCGCGCGATTTCCTTACCCCGACCGATATGCCTGAGGCGATCCGCGCCTACGCCGTGCGTACCGGCCAGCCGGTCCCCGATGATGATGGGGCGATCCTTCGCACTGCGCTCGATTCTCTGGCGATGAAATTCCGTCAGGTCAAAACGATGTGCGAGAAAATCTCCGGCCAGACGATCAATACCATTCACATCGTCGGCGGCGGTATTCGAAATAAACATCTCTGCCAAGCCACGGCTGATGCCGCCGGCTGCTGCGTCGTGACCGGCCCGATCGAGGCGACCGCGCTGGGGAACCTCCTGGTACAGGTGATTGCCTCCGGTGAGCTTAACTCGATGAGCGATGCCCGCGCCGTGGTTCGTGCCAGTTTCGCCGGCGAGATGACCACCTACTACCCGCACGATACTCAGCGGTGGGACGACGCTTACGAGCGTTTTCTCTCTTGCTTTGAACTGTAACCGAGCTAAGGACAGTTGACGCGCGGGGACGGTTCCCCGCGCGGGAAAGAAATGTTTGTTTGATTCTGAACAACCTTTATGGAAAGCGTGATTGATCGATGACCAAACATATCTTTGTGACAGGCGGTGTTGTCAGTTCCCTGGGCAAGGGCCTGACGAGTGCTTCGATCGGTATGCTTCTGGAAAGCCGTGGGCTTTCGGTTCGTATGCAGAAGCTCGATCCGTACTTAAACGTCAACCTCGGCATGATGAGTCCCGCCCAGCACGGCGAGGTCTACGTTCTCGATGACGGAAGTGAGACCGACCTCGACCTGGGCCACTACGAACGTTTCACTCAAAGTCGTCTGACGCGAGACAGCAGCTGGACGACGGGCAAGATTTACTCCCACCTCCTCAAGAAGGAAAGCCAAGGAGCCTATTTCGGTCAGACGGTTCAGGTCATTCCCCATGTGACCAACGAGATCAAAGAGTGTATTCGCCGGCTGGCTGACGATGATACCGACGTGGTTATCACCGAGATCGGCGGGACGGTCGGCGATATCGAGTCGCTCCCCTTCCTCGAGGCGATCCGTCAGTTCTCGCTGGAGGTTGGCAAAGAGAATTGTCTGTTTATCCATCTGACGCTGGTCCCCTATCTGAAGGCGGCGCGCGAACTGAAGACCAAGCCGACTCAGCACAGCGTTGGCAACCTCCGGCAAATCGGTATCCAGCCCGACTTCGTGGTCTGCCGGACCGAGCAGTCCCTCTCACAGGACGATGCCCGAAAGATCGCGCTGTTCTGCAATGTCCCGTTCGATTGCGTGATCGAAGAGCGCGACGCTCAAAGCTCGATCTACGAGGTCCCGATGACACTGGTGGAGCATCATCTCGACTCGCTCGTCGTCAAGAAGCTGGGGCTCAAGTGTGGTCAGGCCGATCTGGCTGAGTGGCAGGAGATTCTCAATCGGCTCCGCAATCCCGGTCATGAGGTGACGATCGCGGTCGTCGGCAACTACGCCAGTTTGAAGGATGCCTACAAGTCGGTCTACGAGGCGCTCGATCACAGCGGGGCCGCCAATCACGTGCAGGTCCGCTTCCGCCGGATTCAGGCCGATTCGATCAGTCGTGAGGATACCCAGCGTACGCTGGAAGGGGCCGACGGCATCATCGTCGCCGGAGGATTTGGTGAGGATGGAATCGAAGGGCTCATCAGCGCGGTCAAGATCGCCCGTGAGCGCCGGATCCCGTTCCTGGGAATCTGCCTCGGGATGCAGTGCGCCGCGATCGAGTATGCCCGCAACGTGCTGAATATGCCTGAGGTCAACTCGACCGAGTTCGACCGCCACTGCGAGACCCCGCTGGTCTGCCTCATGGACGAAGAGCGCAAGGCCGCCGGCGAGGAAGTGACCCGTCTGGGGAGCAAACCGACGGTCCTCATCCCGGGGACGAAGATCGCCGGGATCTATGGCACCAGCGATATCGCCGAGCGCTATCGTCACCGGTATGAACTGAATAACACCTACCGCGAGAAGCTCGAAAACGGCGGGATGACGGTTGCCGCGACCAACGCCGACGGCAAGCTGATCGAGGCCCTTGAGCTTCCCTCTCATCCGTGGTTCATCGCGGTTCAGTATCACCCGCAGTTCAAGTCCCGCCCGGTCGCTCCGCACCCGCTCTTTGTCGACTTTATCAAAGCCGCGTTGGCGCAGTCCGACGGAGCGAAAAGAGGATA
>CADBTE010000343.1 GCA_902797455.1 uncultured Planctomycetota bacterium
CGCGCCAGGGGCGCGGTGATCCGCGCACGAAAAAGAGGTTCACACAGCATGAGTAAAAACAGATTGTTCGTTTTCACCCTTTTTCTGGCGTTCGGAATCGCCGGCTTCGCCGCGGCGCAGCAGTCCCATCTCAACCGTCCGGTTTTCCCGTCGATCGACGAGGTGATCGACTGTTTTTCCCGAGGGGAGATGGACGGAAGCGAAACGGCCGAGATTCTCTTCTGGAACGATAAGACCGACGAGGAATCGATCCGGACGGTCTTCGACGATCTGGCCTCGCAGGGGGTCAAAGAGACCTTCTTCTACCCGACGTTCGGGCTTGCCTCGGAATACCTCTCGGAGGAGTTCTTCCACGAGTTCGAGCTGGCGCTGGGCGAGGCCAAACGCCGGGGGATGAAGCTTTGGCTCTACGACGAGTACTCCTGGCCGTCCGGCTTCGCCGGGGGAAAACTGATCGAGGCGGTTCCGACCGGGGCGGCCAGCACCCTGGCGTTTTCCGATTATGCCGTCGATTCCGACACCACCCTGCCGGAAAACGCCGTCGCCGTCTGCCGCCGGGCGTCCGATCGCTGGGAAAACATCACCCAACAGGTGAAAGACAAGAGCGTCGTCGAACCGAACGCCCTGCTTGTGGTCCGCAACCGCGCCGGGCGCGAGGACCGCCTCGCCGGCGGGGTCTACTGCGACATGATGCAAAAGGGGGTGACCGAAAAGTTTATCGAGTTAACCCACGAGGGCTATTTCAAACATTCCGGCGGGGAGTTCGGCAAGACGATCCCGGGGATCTTTACCGACGAGATGACCCTGTGCCGCGCCGGTCCGTTTCCGTGGACCGACGACCTGCCGGAGTGGTTCGAGAAAAAGTTCGGCTATTCGATCCTTGAGGTTCTCCCCCTGCTCAATGACGTAACCGACACGGTTCTTCCCGACGGTCGGCATGTCGCCTCCCCCGAGGTTCGGCATCACTACTTATCGACCCTGATCGACCTGTCGGTCGATCGCTGGGCCAAGCCGATTTTTCAATTCTGCGAGGATCACGACATCGCCGCGACCGGGCATTACGGCGAACACGAATGGTCGTGGATGATCCATCTGGTCGACGCCGGGTCGCTGTACATGTGGCAGCAGCAGCCGGCCATTGACCTGATTTTTAATCAGTGGAGCGACGCGCAGAACGGCCAGGCGGGGAATGTCCGGATGGTCCGGGAGCTCGGCTCGGTCGCCTCGCAGACAAATCGGCGCCGCACGTCGGCCGAGACCAGCGGCGCGGCCGGCTGGGCGATTCTGCCGTCCGACATCAAGCGGCTCACCGACTGGCTCTTTGTCCTCGGCGTGACGCACCCGATGGAGATGGGCCCGCAGTTCTCCGTCCGGGGGCGGAAGAAATTCGACGAGGGCCCTTCCCTCTTCTACCACATGCCCTATTGGTCCGATTATCACCTTCTTTTGGACTACAACCGGCGCGTCACCTTTTTGCTGTCGCAGGGACGCCGGGAAGTCGACACCTTGATTCTTCAGCCGACGACGACCCTGTGGAAGAATCTTCACCAAAGGAACGTGTACCAAGGAATCGGCACCTCGTTCTGCGGACTGCTCCAACAGTGCGAGGCGGCTCAAATCGAGTACGAGATCGGAAACGAGAATATCTTGGCGCAACTCGGCTCGGCCGAGGAACCGGGAGTTCTCTCGGTCGGACCGGCCCGGTACCGCCGGGTCGTTCTGCCGGAGACGTTCGAGAATATCGAGCAATCGACGCTCGATCTTCTGGCCCGGTTCGTCGAAAACGGCGGAGCGGTTATTCTCCTTGGCCCGGTTCCGACTTCCGTCAGCGGTACCCCCGTGGCCGACAGCGGCGCGCAGCAGCGGTTCTCGCGGCTGTTTGACCCAAACAACATCCGTCCCCTGCCCAACGACCTGACCTTCCCGATTTCCCTCCCCACCGGGGTCTACACGGCAAGCCGCGAAGAGTTTCTCTCGACCCCGTGGAACGGCTCGACCCAGTTCCTCAGCGCCGAGGGTGACACCGAGGGGGATTTCTCGATTCCCTATCTGTACCACCAGCGCAAGTCGACCAAAGACGGTGAGATCCTCTTCTTCGTCAATTCCAACCGGGACGGGGAGCGGTCGCTGCGGTGCCGCGTCTTCCCCGACTCGGCCGATAAAAACTGGTCCGAGGTTCTGCGGTGCGATCTGTTTACCGGCGAGGTCTCCCCCTACCCGATCAAGCCGGTAACCGCCGGCGGCCGCGCGGGGGTGGAAATTTCGGCCACCCTCCCGCCGATCGGCTCGCTGGCCCTTGTCTTTAAAGAGGGGACCACACCGGCCGCCGAGCGCAAACCGCCCGTTTTCATCGAAAAGACGATTGCCCCCGACGCCGCCCCGACTGTCGAGCGGCTCGACGACAACGTGATGGTCCTCGACTACGGCACCTTGGTGCTTGACGGCCGGGTCGCGGCGGAAAATCAATACCACCGCGCGCTCGATCTGGCGATGTGGGATCACTTCGGGTATAAGTATAACCCCTGGTACCATGTTCCGCAGCGCAAGCGTGACCTGATCGACCGGAAGTTTGAACCGGGGAAAGGTTACCAGACCCGCTGGAAGTTCACGATCGACGAGTCGTATTTCGCCTCCGGCGCCGATCGGCAGTTTTACGCGGTGGTGGAACAGCCGGATCTGGTGACGATCACCTGCAACGGCCAGACGGTCACGCCCTCGGACGATTGGTGGTTCGACCGAAGCGCCAAAAAGGTCGATATTCACTCGGCGATCCAAGCGGGGGAGAATGAAATCACCCTCACGCTGGAGACGATGAATATCTTCTGCGAGATTGTCCCGATCTTCCTGCTGGGCGATTTCGACGTGGCTTATATGCCCGAAGGGTTTAAAATCACCGCCCCCGCGCCAAAGGTGTGGTCCGACGATCCCGAATCGCTCTATTGGACCAACCTCGGGATGCCGTTCTACGGCCAGAAGGTCGCCTATCGGGAAACGTTCACCGTCGAGAAAAACGACGCGTGCCGGTACTTCGCC
>CADBTE010000344.1 GCA_902797455.1 uncultured Planctomycetota bacterium
GGGAAGATCGCCTTGATTCGGGAGGCAATACGCTCGGCGTTTTGCCGCTCCTTGGCGCTTTCGTCAGCGTGCCAGACGCGAATTTTTTCCTCTTCTTCCTCGGTCGGTTTTTCTTGCTCCAGAAGTTGGTCGAGTTTGGGCAGGCGCGAGAAACGGCCGTCGCCGAGCTGTTCCAATATCCGCTGATCGACGGCCAGCATCGGAGTATCGGTGCCGCAGATCTCACGAACCGTCATTCTGGCGAAGGTTTCCAGCGGCATCACCCGCCCGCCTGACCAGACAGGGAGAGTGCGCCAAGGTTTCCAGCTTTTTTGCGAGGCGCTGTCGAAACAACCGACACGCAGGGCGGCCAAGGCGGCGGCCGACAGGAAGATGCAGGCGCACAGAGCCGCTGCGGCGGCGAACGGTTTGGGGGATTTCACCTGTTTCACCTGTACTGGCAATGCGGACGAACACCGTTTTTGAAGCTGGACAATGAGCAAAAGAGACCCAAAGACAAGAAGGATCGATCCGACGTTTTTCAGTGGACGACCGGGATCGCTGTTGAGCGACAGAACCGACTGCTCGATCTGTGTCCGGGGGGTACTCTCGCCGGGGAGAAGATGACCGCCGACGATCGACTCAAACTCGCGGCTCCCCGGATAGAACGGTCCTCGGAAGGAGGATTGATAAACCCAGTAGGAGCGGGACCCCTTGCCGGAGCGAATACGCGCCGGGCGGTTCATTCGAACCAAAATATTCTTCTGCCCCTCACCGTTTCCGCCGCCGGGGACACAGTCGATTCGGCTGGAGAACGACGAGGGGGTGGTGGAACCCGGCTCGTACTCGGCCCGGAAGTCATGCAGATGAATGGAGAATCCCGGATCAAAGACAGCGTTTTCCAACGCCAAACGGACACTTCGATCTTTCCCCGGAACCGTGTGAACCAAGGAGTCTAAACGGACGCGCGACTCCTTCATTTGAGTGGGGATGGTTCGAAGCCAAAACTCCGCGTTTTGGCCGTCGACCTCAACGCGGAGCTTCACTAAGGCGTAAAATTCGTTGGCGCGTTCTTTATCGAAGGGGGCCTCGATGGGATCGGCTTTGGGATCTTCGGGAAACTGTCCTGGACAGAGGTAGCCGATCTGCTCGATTCTTATGCCGTTTTTATCATACAAGAGGCGGTTCTTCCCCTTGCCGCAGAGGCACGCGGCGAGGCGGACCGCTTCGTAATGTCCGCGCAGGGCCGTGCGGGCAAGTTTTTTGACCGCTCCCGGGCCGCCGAGCCGCTCCAGCGCCGGGGAAAGAACATAGCGGTTCCACCCGGCCCGAGAGTACATTTCTGAGCCGAAAACACCGCCGGAGAAAGGAATTCGGATGATCTTTTCGTCCGCCGCCGCGTCGTTCGCCGTGACGACAGCGTTCAGTGACCAGGCGTTGGTTCGGACGGCCTCCTGGCAAGCGGTTCCCTCAAAAACGGCCATCTCCCCCTCGATGGCGCTTTTGTGTGTCAGATAACAACCGGCCAGCAGAAGCAGAACCCCAAAGTGGGCGGCTAAAAAGGGTATCTGCCGCTTTTTCCAGGGAAAACGTGCCAGCAGCGAGAAGAGAACATTGAGTGCCAAAAGAAACTCCAGCGCCATGAACCAGACCGATCGATAGAGCAGCTGGCCGGCGGCGGTGGTGCCGAAGTCCCGTTCGATGAAGGTTCCCCATCCGCATAGGACCGCCAGAATCACCATTAGGATGACCCCCGCGCGTGATGAACCAAGAACACGGAGAATCTGTCTGGGACGGGTGGTGGGCATAACGCTTTCTTTTCTTCGAGTTGGAAGACGGCTATAATCACCCTTGTCTGCGCCTGCGGACGACAGACGAAGGTGCTTGCGCGGCGGCTAATCCGCGCCGGTAAAGTATAACCCACAGCACACCGGTATTCAAGGTTCGAGAAACAACGAAGAAACAAGAAGGAATGATGCGATGAGACGACAATTATGCTTAATGGCTGCGGCGGTGACCATTCTGATGGCGGCTTTCCCCTCCTGGGGGGAGGAGCCCCTCTACAAACAGTTCCAGCCGGCAAGCAGTACCCATAAACCGGAATCGATCGAGTGGAGCAATTATATGTCCTTCGATACCCCCGATACCGACACTCCTCGATTGCTCCTGATCGGCGACTCGATCTGCAACGCCTATCAGTCGCGGGTTCGCCCGCTTCTGGACGGAAGGATGACAATGACTTTTTGGGCCTCGTCCAAATGCGCCACCTCGCCGGAGTATTTCCGTGCCCTCGATATGGTCTTGTCGATGGAAAATTTCTCGGTGATTTCGTTCAACAACGGGCTGCACAGTCTGTCTGCCGATCCCGCGGAATGGGAAGCCGCCTACCGCGGCATCGTCAAGTTTATTCGTGCCAAGTGCCCGGAGGCGAAACTCTATCTGACACTGTCGACCCCGCTGAAAGACCCCGCGCTGACGGCCAAATCAAAGGCCCTCAACCAGATCGTTTGCCAAGTGGCCAGCGAGGAGGGCCTGCCCACCATTGATTTGTTTTCGGTGATGGATCCGCTTGACCGCGGCGAGTTCTGGTCCGACACCTTCCACTTCCACGGGCCGGCGATCGAAAAACAGGCCCAGACCATTGTCGAGACGGTGCTTGGGGAGTAATTAGTCCCCGGCCGGCGCTTAGAACTTAATACGTACCTGGGAAATAAAGGTATCGCTGTCGCGGTTCTGCTTTTCGGCCGTGCCGCCGCCGGCCGAATGGGGCATAGCGTGAATCCAGTTGAAGCTCCACCGGGTTTGACTGTTCCAGAACCAGTTTAGCCCGGCTATGAGTTCACCGTAGGTTCCGTAGACCAGGTCCCCGCCGGCATCCGCCAGATTGTTCAGATCGGTGTGGGAGTACTGACAGACCGCTTCAAAGGCCCCGTACCCTTCGAAGTACTTGCAGTTCTCAAAATCGACAAACCGAAGCTCCTCGGGGACGACTACCTTTTCAAAACAGCCAATGGTTTTGTCGTATTCGTGGAACGCCCCGGGGGTGAGCATTAAACGGCTGACCAAAGTGGCCCCCGTGGCGTTGTCCAGCCCGTCATAACAGCCGAGGAATCCCTCGGCCTGGACGGCAAAGCCCCCTTTCTGCCAGGCGACTTCGGCCTCGGCGACGGAATAATCATCCAGTGTCACTTTCCCCCCGAGGATATAAGGCATCGAGTAGGTCCAGCCGGTTGGACGAAGGCGCAGATTCATCTGGCCGCCCGGGTCGAGGCGGGTCCAGTAGTACGCCGCCCCGACATGGAGTACCTCATCGAGATAATCGTCGCCGCAGCGGCGATAGATCGGGACCGCGGTGGCGCGGGCATTGAACAGAATCGATGAGTCGCTTTCCGCACAGGCGGTTTTGCTGTCGAGTCCCTTGCCGGTAAATATCCCTAGGAGCAGATGCCCCTGTTTATCCGCGGTATAATAGTTCGAACCGATCCCGAGTTTTCGTCCGGCACCGAAGGTGTTGGTGTTGCAGTCAAAATCGGGAACGGGGGTATCATAGATCGATTGAGTGTACCCCATGTTTGAGTCGATCCAAAAGTGACCGACGGTCAGATCACCGAAGAGCGGCAAATCTTTGGCCGTCACGATCACATCCTTGAAATTGACCTCCTCTTTGTTGATGCCGAAGGTTACCCCATAGGAGAGAAAATTGTATCCTTCCCCCTTGATGGAGATCCGCGCGTCGCGCACTTGAGTCCGGTTGTCTATCTGGCCGCAAACAGCGCGGCTGGCGTCCGATTGGCTCAGCTGCATCGCGTCCATGATAAGGGTCCCGCCGACCTTGTAGCTGAACCTTTTAGAAGAGTCATGCTTGTCTTGCTTCTTTTTAAGGTCAGCTTCCAAAGAGGATAATTGATTTTTGATGTCATCGATGGCCGCTCGCAGTTCATCCTCGCTTGGTTTGTTTTGTCCGGCACCATCTCCGACGGCGGAACCATGATCAGGGGCCGTGGCAAGTAATGAACCGGGAACCGGCGGGGTCTGCTGATCAGTGAGCTGAGCGGTGGACACGGCGCCGCTGCCCAGAAACAGCGCGGTTGCCAGAGCCAGGGAGACAACAGGGGAAGTGGTTCTTCTCGGACGCATGACTACGGTTTCCTTTCAGGTCGCGAAACTTGTTGGCTGTATCGGTCAAAACGTTCTTGATGGTTGAGTAAATCCTGTCGGGTTTAGGAACAATACTTCGTCTCTAGCTTATCTGAATTGTTTAGGTTTGCAAAAGTACCTAAATTACTTCTTGCCGCGTATTTTTCTTGTTTACTCCTTAAAGGAAGTGGTTGGTCGTGCCGATATTAATGATTGTAAGGGGTGTGAGAAGCAAAGCGTCACGACCGATAACAATGGTATCCCGCAAGCGGTGAGATTCGCCCGGATGAGAGAAAAACAGCGAAATCTTCCCCTTTGTTTAGCCGATACTGTTATTAGTGTGACGAGGCGCTTTTCGCGCGAAGTTGGGCGTTATTTCGGCCGGTAAGTCATCGAGGCCGGGCAGTTACGAAAGTGGTTGAAACGTGGATCAGGAAATCAATGTGCTGGCTCTGGTTAAGGGAGAAGAACGATACGTCTTTATGTACAGCGACGAGAACAGCGGCGATGTTGTTCGCCGGATGGGTCGCTACGCCTCTGATCGTGAACTGAGTTTTTCGTGGTACGATGCCGCCGTTCTCAGTCAGAAGATCCGCCGGCAGTCTCAGCGTGAGGATCTCGGTTATAAAGGCGCCTCCGCGGATGTCTCCGGCTATCCGGTTCATCGTGAGGACTAAAACAACCCAACACAGTTTTCTGTACCCCTGAGCGCGGCACCGAATGTTTCGGTGCCGCGCTTTTTTTGTCTGCGGAAAGACTCATGTTGATGCCAAGCTCGATCGGCTGCCCGAACACCCGCTTGGGGTTGTTCGTCCCCCCCGCGCTGGCGGCGATGATTTTCCAGTCCCCGACTTCGTCCGCGCCGGCCGAGACGAATTTTCCCGCGTCGGCGTCGAACTTGCACAGTTCCGGAATCGTCGCCTCGGTATAGGTGAGGAACCCCGCGCACAGCCCCGGGACGATGCAGCGGCCGATTCCGCCGGAGGCGACCC
>CADBTE010000345.1 GCA_902797455.1 uncultured Planctomycetota bacterium
ACATTGCGGCCGACGTTCTTCAGAACCTGGAAGACCAGCCCCATTGACTCAACGGTCCTGGACCAGCCGTATTCGAGCGCCGAACACAGTGACTGGGCGCGGGCCTGGCGTGTATCGACATCAAAGCACAGGCCGCGATCGATTCGATGGAGCGTCGCGGACGGCTCAGGCGTGGTGGTCAGAACCACTTCGGTGCCGTCTTTTTGAACAGCGGTAACAGCGATCTGGGCGGAGGAATCAAGCAGAGCCAGACGCTTGGTAAACAAATCGAGAACCTCGGCCCGGCACTGATCTTCGGTCAGGTCACTCGCATCAAAGGATAGCTGCTTTCTTTCTCCGTCCCGCGAAGAAAAAACGACCGAGACCTTTCGAACAGCCGCGCCGATCGGCTTGGCGCCGTCGGGGATCGTCACGCGCGCGTCCGTTCCGGAGATAACCGGTTCGACAAAGAACGAGACCCCAAGCGCGTCGCAGGCCAGTTCACCCCGGTGCGATAGCATCCCAGTATAGCCGGCCTGGGAAGCGAGCGTCACGGGAACATCGATCGACTCGCCATCGCGCTGAACCGTCAGAACAACCGACGGGTTATCCCGCGAAAGACGAAACAGGTCGATCGGCAGCGCCAGCGGATCGGTAACACTCACGCCGTTGACGGCAAGAATAATATCCCCGGCAGACACCAGTCCCTGTGCGTCGTCGCGGCGAGGCCGCAAACCGGCCTTTTCGGCGGGGGAACCGCTTTGAATCGCCGCGATCTCCCCCATCGTCAAGCGGACACCGCTTTCGCAGAACGTGGAGGGATAAAGGGTCACGCTCTTGTTTTCCCCCTCGATGCGCTGGCCGTTTTTGTCGGCCGGGACGAAGACATAGTCGATCGGCTCATCCAAAAAGCGCCGAGCGCAAAGTTCATAATCGGCGGGGGTCTCGATCGGCGTGCCGTTCATCGAAACCAAAAGATCCCCCGGTTTCAGCGCAGAAAGCGCCTCCTCGGTCCCCGCTTTCTGCGCATCTTCTTCGGTCAGTTCGTAGGGAGGATCGACCATCGCCAGGCGAATCGACGCGGCGGGGAGGACACCGATGATCGGCATCAGGTCGTCGGCGTCGCGGCGGGGGGTCACCTCGACGGTGAATTCTTCATTGCCCCGCTGGACTTTGACCGAGACTTCCCCCCCATTCATCAGGCCGGTGGGGATTTGGGAAAAGAGAGTCACCGGTTCGTCATCCATCGCGATGACCTCATCGCCGGCGCGCAGACCCGCCGTCCACGCGGGGGTCCCCGGCAGGACCGTCCCGACACGGCTGGTCGTCTCGGGGAAACCGATCACATAGGCCGCCGCCGCGCAGATGACGGCGAAGATGACGTTCATGATGACGCCCGCCGAAATGATCACCATGCGCTGAAAGACGTTCTTCGCCAGAAAACTGTCTTTGGCGTAGATCGCTTTGCTGAGCTGCTCGACCCTCTTTTGGGCCGCTTCGCCCTCGGCGCCGTCCCCCTCTTTGGCGTTCTCCTTGGCTCGCGCCAGCTCCTCTTTGATTTGGCCGGGGTTATCTTCCTGACCGAGCATCTTGACGTAGCCCCCCAGCGGAAGCCAACCCAGACCGTACTCGGTATTTCCGACCTTGAAACTGAAGAACTTATACCCCCAGGCATCGAACCAGATGAAGAACTTCTCGCACCGAACGCCGCAAAGACGAGCCGCAATAAAGTGCCCGAATTCGTGAACGATAATCAGCGCGTTGATTCCGATCAAGACCTCGACGACGCGCAGGATGATGGAAGGAAGCGAGGAAAGGTTCGTCACTGCCCAAAGGTTCAAAGAGAGATCCATTTTAACGTCTCCTTGCGTGCCCACGCGTCGAGCTCGAAGAGCCGATCGAGGGTCGGATGTGCCTCAAATTGATGGTATCCCAGCACGGCTTGGCAAGCGGCCACAATTTTATGGAAGGGGAGCCGCCCCGAGAGAAACGCCTCCACGGCGGTCTCGTTCGCCGCGTTGACCACA
>CADBTE010000346.1 GCA_902797455.1 uncultured Planctomycetota bacterium
GGCAATCCAGCGGCCGGAACGTGTGGGAGCACTGTTTGTTATTCCCCTTCACCGCCCCGGCGCTGCGGACCGGGCAGAGGTTCACCGCCGCGGTCATCAGCGCGACGGTGAAACCGTCGGGCAGGACCATCTGATTGATCTGTCCGGCGTAAGTGGCCCCGTCCGGAATCGGGAGCTGAAAACAGACCATCTTCTCCATCGGCGAGGCGAAATCGGCCGAAACGACCTTAAAGAGGACGAATCCCGATTCTGTGGCCGTCTGGAAACAAACGGTCGAACCGTCGGTGAAAACAACATCGAAGCTCTCCTCCGATTTCTTCACGACGCTGCGGGGGCCAAGGGTATGGCCCTCTTCGCTCTTCAGCCCGAACGCCTCGATGGCGTCGCCCGCGGCGCTGCCGTCGCCGCGCAAAAGCCGGGCCGTCCCGTCGGTATCAATCGAAAGGGACGCGCTTCCCAAAGAAAACGAAATCGCCTCTTGCGCCGCTTCGGCGCTCAGCGCCCCCAAGAGCAGAATCAGCGCGATTCCCACAGACGCTAAACGACGTTTATTCATGGTTCCTCATCCTCGCAAAGTGTGGGCAGGTCAAAAACATCCCCCTGATAGTGCCTATTATTGGATATCGCTGATCAAAACGCAACAGCCCGAATCGGGAAGAAAACCGCGGCAAAACCTTGACGGCGGCCGTCGTTTCTGAAATACTCAAGTTTATACACAAATAAAAAGCCGCGGCGCGCCTGCGCCCCATCTCCCCGAAGGAGCCAGCTAAAGTCATGACAAGGTTTTTTCCTCCCCTTTTGACACTGTTTTTCGCGTTTCTCCTCCCGCTGTCCGCTCAGGAGTACCTTCCCGAAAACATCCCCGACTGGGCCAAGGCCCAAATCGCCGAGGCGCTTGCCCGTTTCGAGCAGTGGAAGGGGGACGACGAGGTGATCGTCTTCCCCATCGTGACCGACATTCACGACGGCGATCCGGCGATTTACGACCCCATCGACTGGGGCGCGGCGAAAATGCACACCCTCTTCGCGCAGTACGCCGCCGGCCAGTTTCGGGCCGACTTTTTGGCGGACCTCGGCGATATCGGGCTCGATT
The DNA here is from genome assembly GCA_902797455.1 of uncultured Planctomycetota bacterium. GTDB lineage: Bacteria > Planctomycetota > Planctomycetia > Pirellulales > Thermoguttaceae > RUG695. The sequence continues at coordinate 1,094 of CADBTE010000346.1, forward strand.
CCAAACAGGACGAAAGAGGGGCCCGTCTGCGCATCGCCGTCAGCCGGCGGCTCTACAAAAACTGCCCGGTTCCGATCCTCTTCGCGATGGGGAATCACGACCATAACAACAGCACCTTTTATGTCACCAGTCAGCTCTTCGGCGAGCAGTTCAACGGCTGGCAGAAAGAAAAGGGAGTGAACCTCATCACCGGCCCGAATCAGGATTACGGCTATTACGACCTTCCCGAGAAAAAATGCCGGGTCTTTTTCCTCAATACCAGCGACGAGGGGTACTACGGCTATTCGACCGATCAGCTGCGTTTTCTCGCCGACAACCTCCGTCTGCCGGAAGGGTTCAGCGCCCTGGTGGTCGAGCATTTCTGCGTTTACGCGCCCATCGGCTACTGGAAGAGCTACGCCGATACCCGGGCGAAGCGCGATGAGCTGATGATGAAAATCCTCGAGGATTTCGCCTCCGGCGGCAAGGGAACCGAAGAGGACGTCTCCTGGGATTTCACCGAAAACAAGGGAACGGCCTTGATCGGGCTTTTCTGCGGCGACAGCCATTTCGACAATCAGGCCTGTGTCAACGGGGTTCACTACATCATCACGCAGGGATACGGCACCGTCAATCCGAAAGAACTCCCGGACGGGGCGGTTATCCGCCCCTTTAAGCGGGACGAAACCATGCTCATCGACGTGGTCGCGGTCAAACCGCGAACACGCCAGATTCACCTGTTCCGCATCGGCAGCGGAGGAGCCGACGCGGATCGAGAATTCAGTTACTGACCCCATTCTCCCGGCCGCCGGGAAAAGTTTCGCCAAACACGGCTTTCGCGGCGGTCCCGTTGTTCACCCATAAAACGCGGCAAAAATAACGATGCCGCCCTAGGAGAAAAGCTATGAGTAAAACCTATCTGTTGTGGGGCTGGCTGGTTTGTCTGCTCGGTCTGCTTGTCCCTCAGACC
>CADBTE010000347.1 GCA_902797455.1 uncultured Planctomycetota bacterium
CCCTCCCGACGGATGAGCTGATCGACTATTTCCTCATTTTCTTGGGTGTGACCGACCAAAGATCGCGCCTCCTCCTCCAGGCGTTTGAGGGATCGGGCCATCTCGGCGTTGAGTTCCTTTAAGCGGGACAGTTCCGAACCGAATCGATCATTCACGTGATCGGAGGAGGTTTTATCGCAAGGGGATTCGGATGTCATAACGCGTTCTCCCATTTCCCTCGTTTCAAAAAAGGTCTCGCTGCTTGCGCTTGTCACAGCGTCATTCGGCGGCGCAGCTGGCCGCAGGCGGCGTCGATAGAGTCCCCCTTGCGAAACCGAACCTTGACCTGAATTCCCTCCCCTTCCAAGGTTCGGGCGAACCGCAGCACGGCGGCGTCGTCGGGCCGGCGAAACGCCAGCTCCTCAACCGGATTGTAGGGAATAAGGTTGACAATCGCCGTGCGGCGGTTGAGCCGATTGGCCAGGCGGCGCGCCTGATCAGCCGAGTCGTTGACCCCGCGAAGAAGAATATACTCGTAAGTCACCCGCCGGCCGGTCGCGGCAAAGTAGGCGTCGGCGGCGCTGATGACCGCGTCGATCCCCCAGCCGCGGTTGCTCGGCATAATGGCGTTTCTTACCTCGTCGTCGGGGGCGTGGAGCGATACCGCCAGTTTGTAGGGGAGATTCATCGCCGCCATCTTTCGGATCCCGTCGGGACGGCCTACCGTCGAGATCGTGACCCGCCGGTTCCCAATATCGAGCCCGTCGGCGCTGGTCGCCTCGGCCAGGGCGGGGATAAGAGCGTCGAGATTCAGCGTCGGTTCCCCCATCCCCATAACGACAATATGGGTAAGCCGCTCGGTCGGGGGCAAAAGCGCGTTGAGGCGCAGCAGCTGCTCGAGGATCTCGCCCCTGGTGAGGTTGCGGACAAAGCCGTCCAGGCCGCTGGCGCAGAAGGCGCAGCGCATCGCGCATCCGACTTGAGTGCTGAGGCACGCCGTTCGGTGATCCCGATCGTCACGCAGCAGCACCGCCTCGACCCGCTGGCCGTCGGGCCACTGCAGAAGAATCTTCTGTGTTCCGTCGCCGCCGCGGGAGACGGCAGCAAGCTCCCCGGAAAAGAGGGAACGGTTTTCTCCCTCTCCTGTGGTGGGAAACAGCTGCGTCAGCTGCGCCCGGCACGCTTTGGACAGATCGGTCATCTTCGCCGGTTCGGCCGTCTTGCGGGCGAAGATCCATCGGCGCAGCTGGCCGACACGATAGCGCGGCCAGCCGGCGGACATCAGACAGCCGGCGAGTTCATCCGGTTCGTAGTCAAGGATCGGGCTGGTCATCTGTGGGGCCGGCAGCTACGACTGCTTCTGATCGTTTCCGGCAATATCGTTGATAATCCGCTTTTGATAGTAGCCGATGATCGCCTCGATCGCCTTTTCGGGGGTGTCGACAAAATGGAACAGTTTCAGGTCGCCCGGGGAGATTACCCCGGTCTCGACCAAGTAGTCAAAGTTGACGCACTTGCGCCAGAATTCCTCGCCGAAAAGGACGATCGGAAGCTTCTGCATCTTGCCGGTCTGCAGAAGGGTCAGCCCCTCGAAGAGCTCGTCAAAAGTCCCGAACCCGCCGGGAAACGCCACCAGCGCCGAGGCGCGCAGCAGAAAATGAAGCTTGCGGATCGCGAAGTAGTGAAATTGGAAACACAGCTCCGGGGTGATGTAGGGATTGGGGATCTGTTCGAACGGAAGGGTGATATTCAGACCGATCGACTTGCACCCGGCGTCGTACGCGCCGCGGTTGGCCGCCTCCATAATCCCCGGGCCGCCGCCGGTACAGATCACGTGGTACCGCTGCAGTTCCGCGGCGTTTTCTTCGACGCTGACGACCTGGTACGACTTAGAGATGATCTCGGCAAACCGGCGCGCGTGCTCATAGTAGGGGCTCATCTTCACCGCCGTGCGCGCCGCGGCGGCGTCGCGCTGCTTCTGCTCACAGCGCGGATCGGCGGCGAGCGCTGTTTCGGCCTTCTTCAGACGCTCCTCGGCGACATCGGGGGGGAGAATTCTCGCGCTTCCGAAGACGATCACCGTCGAGAGAATCTTCTCGCGGCGCATCACCGACTCAGGCTTGGCGTACTCGGCCAGAAGGCGCAGCTCACGGGCCTTGCCTGACTTGAGAAAGTCGATATCTTCATAAGCTCGGCGGTAGCTGGGGGACTGAACAATCGCTTTTCGCAGGCGATCGGTATTTTTGGATTCGTTTTTGTCGGACATCTCGAAAACTCCCTCGTTGGAAAGTCCATGCCATCCAGAAATCGCTCACACGGCGGCGGATGTATAATAGTATATAATTCTGGATGGGGCCGGTCAAAGGTTTTCGGCCTCGTTTTTCATTAAATCACGATATCGGCGGAGTGTCCTTTGAGCGAATACCCCTCATCCGCGGCCCAAAACAGTCCCCTGTTCAAAAAACGGGGGCCTCTGGGCCTGGTGTTCGACGCGCTGCTCGACCTGATCTATCCCCCCCGCTGTGTTCTTTGCGGCCGGACACTCGACGGCATCTCCCCCGACAAGCTCCCCTCCCGCGAAATCGGTATCTGCCCGGATTGCCGCCGGCTGCTCGTCACGGACGAGTCGCTTCTGTGCCCCTACTGCGGAGAGTTTGGCGAAATTCCCGCCGACGGTTCCCGCTGCGCTGACTGCCGAAATCACCGTGCCCCGTTCGAACGGCTCATCACCCTGGGCCCCTACGCGGGATACCTGCGCAGCCGAATCCTGCTGATGAAGACCGAAAAAAGCGGCTATACCGCCGAGGCGATGGCGCGCCTGATCTGGGCGGCCCGTTCACAGACGCTTCGTCGATCCGGCTGCGATCTGTGCGTCCCGGTCCCCCGTCACTACCTGCGCCGTGTGCGCCGTGGGGTAAACGACGCCTCTTTTTTGGCGCGGGAACTGGGAAGAATGCTCGACATTCCCTTCGACGACCGCCTGCTGCGCCGCGTCCGCGCGACGCCGCCGCAGTCGCGGCTGGGGCGGTCCTCACGGCTGGCCAACGTCGCCGGCGCGTTCGCCGCCGCGCCCAAAAAGGCAAAGCGCCTGGCCGGCCGGCGGGTTTTGCTGGTCGACGACATTCTCACCACCGGCGCTACCGCCGGGGAATGTGTCCGCGTTTTAAAAGAGGCCGGCGCCGAGGGGTGTGTCGTCGCCGTGTGTGGACGAGCGGGACGAAATCAATATTTCGCCCCGTAAGCAAAGCTTGTTTCGCGGGAACGCGATCCCTAAGGCTTATCCGCCGGTGGCCAGCTCGGGGATATCCCGGCCGGGAGCCCAAACCCCCGTTCCGGCGGGGATCACCCCGTCGGAACGAACCTTGCTTTGATTCATAGTGCGGAAGAGCGCCTGCTGCGACTCGGGAAGCCCCAGGCGCTTGATGATCGAATCGAGCGTCTCGTCCGAATCGAACGTATAGGTCGCCAACGGTTTCGGCGGATCGATCGTATTCGAGCGGTCGGCCGGCGCGGGTATAACCCGCCCGATCCCCCCCTGCGGGGAGTAACCGGCGCTGAAACGCCGTTCCTCGCTTGTTTGCTGAACCGGGACCAGCGTCCCCAGCGGCGAGGAGGAATAGGGGGACGGAACATCCCGCTTCGGGGCCTCGGGCGATCTTTGAGCCACCAAATCATCCGGTTTTTCGGCCGGCGGGTCGCTCACCAAGGGGATCGGGCTTTGAGCGCCGGAGAGCGCCCGAGCGGACGAGGAATCGCCGCTCGGCGAGGCGGGCGCGGCCGCCAGATCGTCACGCGTGACAGGGACCGCGTGATCCGACTGGAGGTAAGAATTTTCGACCCGTAAATCGGCCGATCGGATCGGATCCCCGGTCGAACCGACATTTCGCGGGAAGGTCCCCGACGCCGCAGACGCGCCCGAGTCGATCGCCGCCACCTCGCCGGCGGACGGCGGGGAAATCTCTCCTGAAACCGGTTCGGAAACCATCGCGGAGACGTCCGCGTTATTCTCCGCCTTGGCGACGGTGGTACTTTCTTCTTCGGACAAGGAGACGGTTTCGCCGGCCGCCGCGAAGGAAGAGTCATTTTCCGGGAGGTTCGGCTCGGCAAGGAGATCGTCCGGTTCCTTGGGGTCCGATTCGGCAAGGGACGGTTGGTCGTTTTCCGACGGCGATTCTTCGGGCGAAATCTCCTCCGGCGCCGAAGAGGCAACCTGCGTCGTTTCGGCCGCCGGATCAGATTGGTCGGACGGCGCGGCCAAGACCTCGGGTACCGTCTGGGCTAACGACTCCACCGCCTGCGCCAGCGCCTTAGGATCCTTCGGCTCGGTTTGGGTAAGCTCAATGGTGTCGTCCCACTCGGGCATCTCCTCCTCTTGATAGGCGGGGCCTTCCACCTCGGGGATCTCGATCTCCTTCTTCCATTTTTGATTGTTGGCCGCCACCTCGCCATCGCCGAACAGATCGAGGCCGCTCAGGGCCGAAACCAGATCGGTCGAGTCGGAAGAGGCCGATCCCGCCGCCGAACCTTCGCCGCCGCGGGCGAAAGTAGTCTCGCCCGGACGGGGTGACGGGGTGACCGGCTTCAGCCGTCCGGACCAAAAGTCGAGGTAACCGTCGGCGGTCGCCGACGCGTCGGCAACCGACGAGGGGACAATCCCTTTGCGTGTCCCGGTCTGAACCCCGCTGTGGTGATGGGCGACCGCGTCGATCTCATCCGATCGACAGCGGCCGCGCCCGAGCAAAAGCGCCGCCAGACGGGTACGTACGTTGTCTTCCTTCTGATCGGGAACAGGGAGATAGCCGAACTGCCCGTTTCCGTCCAGACAGTTAAGCTTCCCCGTTTGCTCGGACGGTTCGGAAACAAGCACACTCTCCCTGGCGTGCCGAATACGGGCAGAGTCTCCCTGCGCGAAGAACGCCAGCGCGATACCGATACCGGCCGCGACAAGCGCTGCGAACAGTTTTTTGATGGAGCTCAGTATTCCCGACATGACGTTTTCCGTCCGTATCCTTGAATTAAAGACGGCTCGTTGAAACCATCTTCAGCTTCCCTCTGATGCCCCGCCGCAGCGGAAAACCGCCCCAAACGGAGGTTTTTACAGAGGTACCCAAGTTCTATACTAATTAGGCAGGTGCCGTTCTTCAATCAAAATCGATAAATCGATCCTGATTTTTCGCCGATACGAGCGGTGAAGCCGATACAACCGATACAATCGTTCAATTCCGTCGCCGGTTCTTTGAATAAGCCGCGAAGATTAGTACACAAAAAAATTTGGATCGGACCAGCCCAAAAGAAAGAAGGCGCTTTTAAAGCGCCTTCTTTCTCTTCCTAATCGCACAGGAGCCGAAGCGGCTTTTTAATTCTTCGAACCGACCATCCAAAGAATCAGCGGCGAGGCGATGAAGATCGAACTGAACGTACCGGTGAGGACACCGACACTCATCGCGAAGGCGAATGTGTGGATTCCGCCGCCGCCGAAGAAGTAGAGGATCAGCGCGACGAACAAGGTCGTCAGCGAGGTGAGGATCGTGCGCGAGAGGGTCTGGTTGACCGCCTTATTGACTACGGCGCTGTCCAACGGCTGGTTGCGGCCGCAGATCTCACGCATACGGTCGAACAGAACGATCGTATCGTTAAGCGAGTAACCGATGATCGTCAGGAAGGCGGCGACCGTCGAAAGACCAATCTTGAATTCGCTCACACCGGCAAAGCCCAAAATCGGCGCGAGCCAGCGGCTCAGCGCAATCAGGCCCAAGGTCACCAGAACGTCGTGGCACAGGGCCAAGACCGCGGCGATACCGAAGACCGCCCGCTTGAACCGGAACCAGATGTAAAGGATGATGCAGACCAAGCTGCCGAGGATCGCCAAGATTCCCTGAATACGGGCGTAACTGGCCACCGAGCTTCCGATCGTTTGCGAAGACTCGAACGTGGAGCGCCCGGTCATCGTGTCGGCCACCGCTTGAACAAAGTCTTTGGCCAGCTGCTCATCGTCGGTCTGGAAGGCGACGCTCCAGTCGGAGAACGGAAGATCGCGCTCGGACGGGTCGTTGTGGCCGACGGCTTCGAACTGGAGTTCATCGATCCCCTTGCTCTGGAAGAAATCGGCCTTAATGTCGTCGAAGTAACCGGTCACCACCTCACGGGCAACCGGCGGGTCGACCGTCAAACCGACGGTGACCTTGGTGATATCCTCACCGGCGATATGCTCGGTCGAGTGGTCCTGGACGTCGCCGGCGGTCATCACGATATGACGCAGCGCGTCGCCAAAGGAGTCGTGAAGTATATTCTCGACCGTCAGACGATACGCCTCGGCGTCGACACCGACCGGGCACGAGGTGCTGATCGTGAAGCAGCAGTTATCGGGAACGGGGTTGCCGTTGCGGTCTTTCGACAGCGAGATATTGCTGACCGACAAGTCGGGCAGTTCACTGAGCTTCGCGCGGATATCGCCGATTTGCTGCGGTTCGTCAAAGATCGCCTGGACTTCGACACCGCCGACAAAGTCGATGTCGAAGATCCCCTTGCCGCGGGCAAATACCGCGACGACACCAACGGCGATAAAGACCAGAGCGATCATAAAGACCGTCTTCTGCTTGCTGACGAAGTCGATATTGGTCTTGGAGAACGGCTTCAGACCCGGGAGAATCGGATAGACACAGCGCTTGCCGATCCAGTTTTGCCGCTCACAGGTCTCGAAGATCAGACGCGAGACATAGGTCGCGGTGAACATCGAGAACGCCACGCCGAAGAAGAGCGTCACGGCAAACCCCTTGACCTGGTCGGTACCGACCACGTAGAGGATGACCGCCGTGATCATCGTTGTGATGTTCGAGTCGAAAATCGCGGTGAAAGCCCGGTTGAAACCATTGGTGATCGCCATCTTCAGCGTGGCGCCGCCGCCAAGTTCTTCTTTGATGCGCTCGAAGATAAGAACGTTCGCGTCGACCGCCATACCGACGGTCAAAACCAAACCGGCCAGACCGGGGAGGGTGAAGGCCGCGCGCAGCCCCAGCATCACCGCCATGATCAGCAGGAGGTTCATCAAGACCGCGAAACTGGCGACACAGCCGGCGAAACCGTAGTAGGCGATCATGAAGATCAGAACCAGAATGCCGCCGTAGAGGATCGAATCCTTACCTTTCTTGATCGTATCCTCACCCAAGGTCGGCCCGGTCACCATCTTGGTCACAGGGTGATCCGAGAGTTTCGCCGGGAGAACACCGGCGTTCATGACACTGATCAAATCGCGGACATCCTTCTGGATACGCTCACGGCTTTCGACGGACATGTTGTCGCTGCCGAGGTTGATCACGCCGTTGCGGTCGATCGTCCCGCGGATCTCGGGAGCGGAGTAGATGCTGTCGTTTAAGACGATCGCCATCTGACGGCCGCGGGCACGCTCGGCCCCGGCGCGGTAACGGTCGGTAAGATGACGCATACGCTCGGCGCCCTCGGAGTTCATCGTGAAACGAACCTCGGGCTGGCCGCGGTCGCCAATCCCCTCGCGGACCGATTCCATATGGCTCCCGCCGACGTTGTACAGTTCGGTCAGCTCCAGCCCCAACGCCTCGTAAGACTTCGTCTGCCCCTCGGACTTGGCCGCTTCGGTAACCTCGGGGGCCTCGCGAATGACGACGCCCGGAAGACGGGAGATGTCGCCGATCTGGGTCGGGTCGATCGGAATCCAGGTACCGCCGATAATATTACGGTCTTTCCCGATCGGGTCGGCCAGACGGATATCGTGCAGCGTCTTGTATTCGCTGCTCATTGCCTTTTCGATCAACTCCCGCTCATCCTGCGAGTCACTGGAAGCGAGGATCCGGAATTTCAGCTGACCGGAAGAGTTAATGATACGCTCGGTTCGAGCCACTTCGGCCTCGTCGGCCTCGGGAATGGTGATTTTAACTTCAGAGTTGTCGCCCAGCTCTTGAATGGCGATCTCTTTGACCCCCGCCGGGTTGATTCGGCGGCTCAGCGCGTTTTTCAGCTCGGTCATCTCTTGGTTCGAGACGGTCGCTTTGGCCTCTTCCCCCTCGATGGAGTTGGGGGTCACCCCGTAGACCAAAATCGACCCGCCGCGAAGGTCGATACCCAGGTTGGCGCGATGCTGCTTCAGCCCCGTCACGGTCGAGACCAGCGCCAGGAGGAAGCAGACAATAACAATGAAGTAACGGGTCTGAGACTCGGGAACCTTCCACCACTTCTCGAAGAGGACCGACAGCAGCCAGGAGAGAACGAGAATCCCAATAACGACTCCAACGGTGAGAAGCCCCTTGGCGGAATTCTGGGCACTGGCGTCGGCCGGCTCCACCGCGGCCGGATCGATGGAGGTAACCGTCGCCGCGGCGTCTTCGGCTGTATTATCGGCGGCAGTATCGTCGGCGGCTGAATTATCGGCGGCCGCGGTATCGGCCGCGGCGGGCGCCTCGGAGACGGCCGAGTCATCGGCGGCGGGCGTTTCGGCGGACGCGGGCTGTTCATCGGCGGCGGCCGCAGCGGCCGTATCCTGCGCGGCGGCCTGCTCGACGGCGGCGCCGGCCGGGGCATCATCGGCCAAAGAGAGCGCGGCCGGGACCAAAGCGAACATAAGAATGGACAGGGCAAACAACCCTGTCAGCGAAATCTTCTTCAAGAGACTTCCTGTAGACATCGGGGATTTTCCTAACGTTGTTCCTTTGATGGAGAGTACTTGTATATCGGAGCCGGCGCGGAAAAACCTACGCCTTGTCATTCTCTTTGCCCGCCGGTTTAGCGGCTTTGTCGTCCGTCTTCTGGTCTTTATCGCGGAAGACATAGTAGACGGCGCCAATGGAAAAGCGGATTTTGGTATTATTGGACTCATCGACCTTCAGGACGATTTCACCCGCTTCTTTGTCGATACTGTGAACCAAACCGATGATGCCGCTGTTGGTCATCACGCGATCGTTCTTATTCAGAGAGTCGATCATCTTCTGGGTCTGCTTCGCCTGACTCTTCTTCGGAAGAACGAAAAGGAGGTACATCGCGATAAGGACCAAGAAGATCATAAACATCGCGTTCACCGCCCCGGCCGGTTTGGCGGGGGTCGAGGGCGCGGCGCTTTCGGCCTGAGCCAGGAGCGTTATCAGTGTGCAGAGCGGCATAATTCACCCAAGTGAAGGCTGTGCCGGCGGATTTTTTCGGTCCGCGGCGATTGTGGGACAAAAACCACGGCGCGGTTCGAGCCAACAGCGGCTAAAACGACACGCGGGTTTTGCGTGAGAGATAATCCCACCTCATAACATTAAAGTGTTCATTTTACCTTCCCAGAGATATTTCGACAAGGGAGTTCTTTGAACGAGTCTCCCGCCCGTGAGGAAATCCGCGGGAGGGAATTCTTCTCTTTGAGCCAAGTGGGGATACAATATAAGGCATCTCAGCATGAAAGGAGATTTGCCAAGATGCCTGTCTACGAATACCGCTGCGCCAAATGCCAGGCCGAGTTTGAATTGCTCATCCGCGGCAGCCAGACCCCTGTCTGCCCGGAGTGCGGAAGCAAAAAGCTCATCCGTCATATGAGCGCCCCGGCCGGCCATGTCACCGGCAGCAACACTCCCTGCCCCGCCGCCTCCGGGACGGGGCACACGCCCCATCAGTGCGCGCCGGGCTGCGGCTGTCACCATTGCCCGCACGAGCACTGAAAAATACTCCGCCTCAGCCGCGCGAACGCTTTAGGAGCTCTTCCTCCACCCGGGCGGCGTCCTCGGTGGTGTTCACCCCCAGGCACTCTTCCGGCGAAAGCACCCTCAGTGCCTCGACCCGTTTCCCCTCCCTGCGAAGAATCGCCGGGACGTCGGTGATGTAGTATTCCCCCTGCGCGTTGTTGGTCGTCACCTGGTCCAGCGCGCGGAACAGGTCGGCCGCGTCGAAGACGTAGTAGCTCATATTGATCTCGGTGATCGCCTTTTGCTGCGGCGTGGCGTCGCGTTCCTCGACGATCCCGAGGAAATTCCCCTCCGCGTCACGCAGAATCCGCCCCATGCCAAACGGGTTTTCTTTCAAGACCGTTCCCAAAACCGCGCTGGCCCGCTGTCCGGCTTTCTGCCGCCGGTCGTACTCGTCGAAGAGCGCCTTCACCGAATCGCCGCGCAGCATCGGCGAATCACCGGCGATGACAAAGACAGGCCCGGTGACATCGGCCAGAGCTGGTCGGCAGCACATCACCGCGTGGCCTGTCCCCAGCAGTGCCGTCTGTTCGACAAAACGGATGTTCGCCCGGCCGGCCAAACTGCGGCGCACTTCATCCCCCCGGTAGCCGACAACAACGACAATTTCGGTCACACCGGCCTCGGCCAGGGCATCAAGAACGTAATCGATGATGGGACGGCCGGCCACCGGGTAGAGGACCTTGGGAAGATCGGACTTCATTCGGGTTCCCTTCCCCGCGGCCAGAACAATCGCGCGTCTGGTCATAAGAGTATCTGTTATCCCTTGATTAAAAATTGGGTTCAGCACCGATCGGAACAGACCTTTCAGCGCGTTGCCCATCGAAATTTTTACCAGTATAATCTTTTTGTCCCCGGCGGCAAGGCTTTTCGTCCCCGCGCGCCGAAGGCCCTTAGGTTCCGAGGAGAAACTTCCATGAGAGTACAAGTCGAGCTGGCCCGTGTAGTCATCTGTGAATTCAACTCTCATCAGGCCGTCTTTCTCAGAGAAAAGGGCGGCCAGAGAGAATTGGCCATCGCTATCGCCCCCTACGAGGCCGCGCTGCTGGATAGGCGTGTGCGGGGACTTCCCAGCGCTCGTCCCCTCACGCACGATCTTCTCGCGCAAGTAATTCGGGCTGTGGGCGCCGAAGCGAAGGAGGTTCGGATCGTTCGGGAAGAGCACGGGGTGTACTACGCCGAACTGCTTGTTGATCACGGCGCGGAACAAACGCTTCTCGACACACGCCCCAGCGACGCGCTGATCTTGGCCTTCACCGAAGCTCCTCCGCTCCCCATTTTTGTCGCGGAGGAGCTCTTCGGTGACGCTCCCACTGATTTCCAGACCGAAACCGATCAATAGGTCGGGGCGCTCATCTTGCTGCCGGCGACCCGCGACGGCGTGTAGGTCGGACGCTGCCGCGCGCCCTGCGGCGCCGCTGTCGCCTGCTGCGTGTTGACCGCGGCCGGGGGATTGCCCGTCTGAGGCGCGATCATCGGCTGGGTGCCGGCCAGTGCCTGGCCGGTGCCGGCTGCCGCCGGGGCGAACGTCTTCTCGGTACCGGCCGCGGCGGCGCTCGGGTAGGCCTCGGCTGTTTGGCCGGCGGTGCTCGGATAGGCCGCCGTTTGATTGACAGCTGCCCGCCCTTCGGCCTCCGCCGCCCGAACTTCGGCCTCCGCTTTCTCGTTGGCGCGGGCCGTCTCGGCGTATCGGCGCGACTGCTCGGCGTTGTTAAACGCCAGCGTTTCGCTTAAACGCATCATCTCGGCGTTTTCCTGTTCCTGCTGAAGCCGCTTTTGCGACTGCAGCGCCCGTTTGGCGTTCCCCGGACGCTGGGGAACCATAATGATGACCGGCTGCAGGTCGAACGACAGCTCCACGTCCATCTTCTTGGCGTTAGTATTGAACCCCTTCGATTTCGGGTTATCGATCGTCAGTTTGATCGCGTGCGTCTTGAACTGTCCCCCGGAGCCGACCAGCTCGCCGCGGTAGCGTTCAATCAGCTGGTAGATCTCCGGATTCATCTCGGTCGTCCCATCGGGATTGCTCGTCCCATAGGAGTCGAAACTCCCGATGGTGACGAAACTGGCGTCGTGATCGTGGAATTCCCACGCCTCGATCCCCTTTTTCCGGAGTGTCTCGCACAGCAGAGCCGCTTTGATCCCGGCTTCCGCCAGACGGTTGTGCTTCTCATCCCAGTCTTTGGCGTACGAGTCGTTTCCGGCGAAGGTCGCCACCCGAACCGTGTAGAGCGCTTGATTGTTCAAGAGGTTGTAGGGGGAATCGGAATTGATCTTCTCGGTAAACGGATCGACCACCCCTTTCTGCGCGAAAAACTCCTTCGGAATCAGGGGGTTGGGGACCGCCAGCGCCCCACCCAGGGCGCCGTAACCGGTGTATTCGCGGTCTTTCTTGGCCAGGTATTCGTACTCGGCGATCAGGCGCTGACTCTCCCGATCGTTCTTGAGCGAATCGAGTTTGCTGCGCTTGACCTTCAGCAGGGTCTCTTGAAGCTTCGGGTCTTCGGCCGATGGAAAACTCCCGACCAATACGGCGTACTCCGACGGCGCGTTGGTCTGATAGCGGTAGACCGCGGAGGTACGACGCTCCTTGGCGAGCTTCTGAAGATCCTCGCGGTCGGAATCGTACTTAAAGATATAGGCGGGGAGTTTATAGCGCTTCCTCAGTTCGTAGACCACGCGGTTGGCGCTGCGCCGAGCGTCCGGTCCCGAAAACTTCTTCGCCATGATAAACCACAGACCGTCGGAATCGGTCAGGTAATACTCACGATTCGGCTCGGCATCGATCTTTTCGCCCTGAGCGCGAAACAGATCCCATTGGGCATAGATCTTCTCAGCCGGCGCAAAAGAGGCGATCGCCAGAATAACCACGGCTGCCCGCGTCAGGCGCGCGAGCGCCGGCCGGAAACCGGGAGATGGTTGTTTTTCGCGGTTTTTCGTCATAAAACCCCTCTTATTCGCCCGGGATACCCGGACCTTTGGCCAAGACAAGGAGCGTGGCCCCAAGTCTCGATTTTTCTCTTCCTTGCAGAACACCCCCTTTTGGTTCTATCGGCCCCAACAATCACACCGTTGAGGTAAAAATAGAGGAATTTAACGATTTTGACGGTCTTATCGGCCTCGGGTCGGTTCTTTCCGCTGTCTGGGGCATTTGTCTCCCACATCTTGTCATCAATCACCGCTGGCCATGGGTTGAAAGGGTACCCTTCTATCGTATAATTTTATTATGGAAAGTAATGCAAGCCTCCAGAAGGACTCTAACCGGGTCGTTATCACGGGAATAGGACTGACCGCTCCCAACGGGAACGGCCTGGCCGATTTTCGCGCGGCGCTGCTGGCCGGCAAAAGCGGTGTCTCCCCCTACGAGATCCGCTATTTCGGTAAAACACTGGCCGGCATCTGCGATTTCGACGCGACCCGCTATCAGACCCGCAAAGATATCCGACGCGGAACCCGCGCCGGAAGTATTGCCGTGTACTCGGCCAACGAGGCGATCGCGGACTGTCGGGTCGACTTCGCGTCGCTGGCAAAAGACCGTGTCGGGGTCTACATCGGTGTGACCGAACATGGCAATGTCGAGACCGAGAACGAGATCTACCAGATCTCTCAGTACGGCTATGACTGTTCAATCTGGTCGCATTTCCATAACCCGCGCACCGTCGTCAACAGCCCCGCGGGCGAGGTCACCATCAACCTGGGGATCACCGGTCCCCACTACTGCCTGGGCGCCGCCTGCGCCGCGGGGAATACCGCGCTGATTCAGGGGGTGCAGCAGCTGCGCCTCGGCGAGGTGGACTTCGTCTTAGCCGGCGGCGTCTCCGAATCGATCCATACTTTCGGGATCTTCGCGGCGTTCAACGCCGAGGGAGCCCTGGCCAAAAACGATCGCCCCGAGGCGGCGTCCCGCCCGTTCGACCTGGCACGAAACGGGATCGTCATCTCTGAGGGGGGAGCCGTCTACACGCTGGAACGGCTTGACGACGCCCTGGCGCGCGGCGCCAAGATCTACGGCGAAATCGTCGGCTACGCGATGAACAGTGACGCCAGCGACTTCGTTCTCCCCAATCCGGCTCGTCAGGCCGAGTGTATGGAGAAGGCGCTGGCCAATGCCCGTCTGACGCCGAGCGACGTCGATATCGTCAATACCCACGCCACAGCGACGGTGCTCGGTGATATCCAAGAGATGGAGGCGATCAAAAAGGTCTTCGCATCCAGCGATAAGACCTACATTAACAACACCAAGAGTTTCATCGGTCACGCGATGGGAGCCGCCGGCGCCTTGGAACTGGCGGGGAACCTCCCCTCGTTCACCGATGGAGTCATCCATCCGACGATCAATGTCGACCAGCTCGATCCGAAGTGTGCCGTCGATCGTCTGGTCATCAACCATCCGCTGACCGGTCAAGATGTCCGAGTGATCCTGAACAACTCGTTCGGAATGGTCGGGATCAACGCCGTGGTCATCGTGGCCAAATACGAGAAGTAAATAAAGAAGAATAATATCACCGCTGGCCTTTCGCCGCAAAGAATCTTGCTCTCCAGCGAGCCCCCTAGGAAAGGAATTGTAATGCAGCGTCTTGAAATCCGTGAGGCGATTATCGATATTCTCAAGACCATCAATCCCGACGAAGAGTACGACGATCTGAAGGATGACGTCTCGTTTCGCCAGCAGCTGAGTATGGACAGCATGGATATGCTCGACATCGTTCTGGAACTGCGCAAGCGTTTTAAGATCCAGATTCCCGAAAGTGATTACCCGAAACTCGACTCGATGAACTCTACGCTCGATTACCTCGCTCCGCTGCTGGCCGACAAATAGGCCGGCAGCCGGTACGGTAACGTAAGGTCTTCG